>DASVMC010000166.1:0-11308 GCA_036384555.1 Niabella sp.
GATGGGGATTTTAAGCTTCCCGATTTCTGTCTGTGGGTTATACCGGAACCAGGAGATCAGGTATGGTTGTACAGAAGGACGGAAGAAGGAACTCAGGTCTGGAGGGACTTCCTTTACCTCGTGACCGGAGCTCAGACTATCAATGCAGGCAACCGCTACCGGGTACAAAGTTGGTGACAATTGTTGTTTGAATTGAGTTTTTAGGATCGCAGGTGCACTTTCTCCTGCCCCGGCAATAGAGATAAACCGGTCAGCGAGATTGCGGGCTGCAACCATACCGATCAGCGATCCTTCACTATGTCCCGCGATAATGATTTTTGAAAAGCGGCTGTCCTTTTTTAATAATTCCAGCCAGTCTTTCGCATCAGTTATATAATCCTCAAATCTTGCATCAGCTTCCGATTTTATGGCTGACCGGCTTTCACCGATACCTCTTTTATCGTATCGCACTGATGCAATGCCCGCAGTTGCAAGTGCCTGTGCCAGCTGTAATGTGCAATTGGTTTTTAAGCCCATTGTGTTATTGCCGTTCCGGTCAGTAGGGCCGCTGCCGGCAATGAATAAAACAAGCGGAGTCTTTGCATTTGTTTTAGGTAATGTCAGCGTGCCATAAATTTTCCCTGTGCCGGTTTCCAAAAAAACCGGTTGCTCTGTAAATAAATCATTTCGCATTTGGGCAGATGGAGCCTGGGGAAGCGCAACGGCAGTGCTCTTTTTTAGTACCAGCGGCAACATGTGGCCAGCCTGTTCAAAATTCCCAGTGATGCTGTCGCCCTGCCATTTGCCGGTATAGGTTACTTTCAGCGCTGCAATAGAAACAGACAACTCACCATCCGTTAATGTGGTTTTGTCGGTCGGAATGCCCATCGCACCCTGTGCAGGACTGTCCATAGTGGTTTTCCAGCCATTGCCTTCCGGTTCAATATGAAAGACCACAGGTAATGATGTGCCCGGTTGCAGCGTCAGGTCTCCTTTCCAGCTTCCCTTAATAGATTGTGCAAATGATAAGGATACAAGAACACAGAACGTAAATCCGAACAGGTATTTCATAACAATTGAATTTAAAATTTCAGCAAAAGCGGATAAAGCAATAGCCGGTAAATTATTTCTGCAATAATGAGTACCAAAGCAAAAAGTACGTAGTGGCTGGTTTTTTTTGCATGTGCTGCTGTTTTAAAACCATTAAACAGTAGCACAATGGCATAAACAAAGAAGGCTAACAACAGCAAGCTTGTAAGAGTAGATACCCATAATGTACTGACCGGCAGTTTTTGCAGGGTATTGTTTTTAAGAGCCTGTAAGATATTGGCCGTGGCAGCTTTGATAAAAGGCAGCTGGATAATGAGAATACCTATGGTGAGCGGAATACGGTGGATCAAAGTGGCAGACAGCACATCAATTGTCCTTGTTTTAGGGTTAATGACCTTGCCCAGCCCGGATAGCAACGTACAGAGCAATACTGTATAAATAATAACTTCTATAAAAGCACGGGCTAAAGTTATACCCGGATCCGGTGCTATATGATAAATTCCGTCATTGGTTTGTTGTAACCACCAAAATAAAACAACTGATACCAGGCCGCCTGATATGCCGGTGATAAGCAGGTATTTTTCTGCGTACTGCTCAAACGGGTTAAAAAAAAGTTTCCAGTTCTTAGACATTATGAAGCCATTTTTTTGATTTTTTCTATCATATCATCCATTTTATTCCGCATGGTAGGGTAGCTGGTACCTGCCTGTTTCGCCATTTCCTTGATACTGCCACTTGCCAGGAAAAATTCCATAATAAAATCCTGCTCTTCGCGGCTTAATTTCAGGTAAAGCGGTAATTCATAAAGACCATTTATTGTTGTAAGGCAGGCTTCGCATTTCAGCTGACTTACTTTCAATGGATTTTCACAACTGGGACAATGAACAGGTAATTTCATTTAATAAATGTAATAATTATTTTAATAAAGTTAAAAATATTTTTAACTTTATTAATTTTCGGGCATTAAAAAACCACCCTATTGGGTGGTTCCTTCATTTTAGTAAGTTTTAAACCTGGCAAAGAGGAATCGCTGCACTAAAGATACTATAGTTTTTGATGAAAAGAAAAAGAACCGCTTGTTTTATATAGAAATTTTCAGCCCATCATAGGCAAGGTTGCGCCCCGGAGGTAAAGATGCCTCTATTTCCTGATGAAAGCCCATCTGGTGGGAGATATGGGTAAAATAGGCCTGTGGGATTTCCAGTTCATCAGCCAGCGCGATCGCTTCCTTTAAAGTAAAATGGGAAATATGGGTTTCATGACGAAGCGCATTCAGTACCAGTATTTTTGACCCCCTTATTTTTTCTTTTGAAGGTTCATCGATCCTGTTTGCATCAGTAATATAAGTAAAGTCTCCCAGTCTGAAACCCAGTACCGGCATCCGCATATGCCATACCGGAATAGGCATTACAGTGAGATCACCTACTGTAAACGGCTCCTGTTCATTGATCAGGTGCAGAGTAATAGAGGGCACTCCGGCTATTTTAATAGCGCTGAAGGCATAGTCAAATTCCATTTTTATACGTTCCTGCGATGCCTGGGTGGCATAAAGCTGCATGGGTTTTTGCTGGAAATAGTTATAGGCGCGTACATCATCCAGGCCGCCGATATGATCTTTATGCGCGTGGGTGATCGCAATTGCGTCCAGCTTTTTAACAGCATAAGTAAGCATCTGTTGCCGGAAGTCAGGACCGGTGTCAATTACCAGTGTTGTCTGGTCAGACTGCACCAGGATGCTTGAGCGGAGACGCTTATCTTTCTGGTCGGCTGAATGGCAGACAGCGCAACCGCAGGCGATCATAGGGACACCTGAGCTGGTACCTGTTCCAAGAAAAGTGATATGAAGACGTTGCCGGGACATGTCAATACAAAATGCGGAGTGCTTTATTTTTCAAATAGTGGCAGGGCTGCGCTGTTTTTAACTTTCAGCATTATCGGATGCTGCGTTTTCCATTACTTCAGCATACAATTTTTTTGAGTTTTCATCCAGTTGATCCACGTCAATCTCCAGCTGCGGAATGATTTCAAGCAGTGCATTGATCCGGCCTTCCGTTTGCAGGAACTTATTGAGCACTACCACTTTCTTATTATCCAGGATGCAGTAGCCACTTTGAAAAGTACCCCGTTCATAACGCAAAATATAACCGCACTGTTCCGGAATGGCTTCCAGCTTGTCTAAACTATTTTGTGTGTACTTGATCATTTGTATTTGTCAATAACGACAAAGATAAACATCTTATGAATAGGGAGTAAACAGTAAGTAGTGAACAGGGTAGAGGAACGCTGATAACTGGCAGCTGAAACAAAAATCTGATAACTGATAACTGATAACTAATAACTAATAACTAATAACTGATATCTGATATCTGATAACTGAGAGCTGAGAGCTGACACTCAGATCTGTTACCTGACTGCTGGCTCCCTGCCTTTTACTAACTTTGAGGGCAACTTAAAAAATGGCAACTATCCGCAAAATAATCAATGACCCGGTTTACGGTTTTATTACGATTGATCATCCCTTGCTGCTGGCAATTATTTCCCACCCTTTTTACCAGCGGTTAAGGAATATCCACCAAATGGCGTTCGCACACCTGGTTTATCCCGGCGCCGTACATACGCGTTTACTGCATTCCCTGGGTGCATATCATTTAATGTGCACTGCCCTGCAGGAATTAAAGGGAAAAGGAGTTGTGCTTACAGACGAAGAAGAACTGGGTGCAAAAATTGCTATCCTGTTGCATGACATCGGGCACGGTCCTTTTTCCCATGCCCTGGAGCATGAATTGATCCCGGGTGTACATCATGAAAAACTGTCACTTGCGATTATGCAGGAGCTAAATAAAGAGTTTAACAATCAGTTAGAGACCGCATTGGCTATATTTACAGGCAAGCATCCCAAAAAATTTCTGCACCAGCTGGTGTCTGGCCAGTTGGACGTAGACCGGATGGATTACCTGAACCGCGATAGTTTTTTTACGGGTGTGGCAGAAGGGGTTATTGGATACGACCGCATCTTAAAAATGCTGGCCGTATACAACGGCAACCTGGTTGTAGAGGAAAAAGCGATTTATTCTATTGAAAAATTCCTGCTGAGCAGGCGGTTAATGTACTGGCAGGTGTACCTGCACAAAACAGTAGTGGCAGCAGAGAAAATGCTGGTCATGATCATCAGGCGGGCAAAGGAATTAATAGCAAAAGGCGTCAAAATAACGGCTGCTACAGCCGCACTGGAACATTTTTTGCATAAAGGGGCCGGGCGCAATGGCAAAAGAATCAATAAAGCCCAGCTGTTACGCGACTTCTGTAGTATGGATGATCATGATATGATGGCTACGATAAAGAACTGGAGCAGGCACCCCGATAAGGTTTTGGCACAGCTGTGTACGGATCTGATAGAACGGAGGATCATGAATATCCGGTTGCAGGCGCAGCCCTTTGATGAAACCGTTCTTCTGCAAAAAAGAAGGGAGATCGCAGCAGCAATGCAGGTAAACGAAGAAGACGCGTCTTATTATGTATTCTGGGGCGAAGCCAGCAACAGGCTGTATAATCCGGAACGGGAAAATATTACCATTCAGTATAAGGACGGTACGCTGAAGGATATTTCAGAAGTGGACAATGCTTTGATCAACGGAAAAACAAGCATGGCGGTCAAAAAATATTACATTTGTTCTTTAAGAATACGCTAAAACCAGTTATTTAAAATATGATATTTACTGCAGCGCAGATTGCGGCCCTGATCAACGGCCAGGTGGAAGGAAATGAAGATGCCTCCGTTGATAATTTCGGAAAAATAGAGGAGGCAAAAGAAGGCCAGCTGAGTTTTTTGGCTAACCCCAAATATGAAGAATACCTGTATGAGACAAAAGCCAGTGTGATCATTGTTAATGAAGCCCTGGAGCTGAAAAAGCCTGTTACCGCTGCATTGATCCGTGTAAAAGATGCCTATTCTGCATTTGCGACCCTGTTGGGTAAATATCAGGAAATTATGCAGCAGCAGCTAAAAGGCATACAGGAACCTTCCTATATTGCTAAAACAGCCAGCTATGGCACCGATGTTTTTATCGGCGCTTTTGCTTACCTGGGAGAACAGGTAATTATTGGCAATAATACCAAGATCCATCCGGGGGCCTATATTGGAAATAATGTAACCATTGGCAATAATACGATCATTAATCCCGGAGTAAAGGTGCTGCATAACTGCCAGATCGGGAACAACGTAACCGTACACGCAGGAACGGTCATTGGGGCTGACGGTTTTGGGTTTGCACCACAGGCAGACGGTACTTTTTCAAAAGTGCCCCAGATCGGCAATGTGATCATTGAAGACTATGTGGAGATCGGTGCAAATGCAACGATTGACCGCGCAACCATCGGCTCTACCATTATACGTTCGGGCGCCAAGCTGGATAACCTGATCCAGATAGCACACAATGTGGAAATTGGTAACAGCACCGTAGTTGCTGCCCAGGCCGGGATCAGCGGAAGCACCAAAGTGGGTAAAGGCGTAATGATTGGCGGCCAGGTAGGAATTGTAGGGCATCTGCATATTGGTGATGGCGCCAGGATCAACGCACAGAGTGGTGTTAGCAAAAATGTGGAACCGGGAAAAGCCGTTACAGGTTCCCCGGCCTATGACTATACAGCTGCCCTGAGAAGCCAGGCCCTTAACCGTAAATTGCCCGACCTGGAAAAGCGCTTAAAAGAGCTGGAACAGGAATTGGAGCAATTAAAGAACCAGCCATAGTATTTACTTTCATTCTATTATGAAGGAATTACAATCGTTCATTATTGCTGCCCAGGAAATTTATAAATATATTTGCCGCCTTAATTCACACGCATGGAGAATCGTTTCAACCCGGATAAACAACATACTTTAAAACAGGCTGTAAGCATTAGCGGTACCGGTTTGCATACCGGTGTTTTAGCCGACCTTACACTGAAGCCTGCGAATGCGGGGTTTGGTATTCAGTTTCAACGGGTTGATCTTCCTAATAAACCAATTATCAAAGCCGATTGTGACCTGGTCACCGATACCAGCCGGGGTACTACGCTGGAAGCTAACGGGGCCAAAGTAAGTACCGTAGAACACCTGCTGTCGGCCTTGGTGGGTATGGGCGTTGATAATGTATTGCTTGAGATCAACGGTCCCGAAGTGCCGATTATAGACGGAAGTGCCATGCCTTTTATCGAAATTATTGAGGAGGCAGGTATTGAGGAACAGGATGCGGCTAAATTATGGTATTCAATTGATGAAAATTTATACCTGACAGATGAGGAAAAACGGGTGGAAATGGTCATTATGCCGGCCCGGGAATACCAGATCACAACCCTGATTGATTTTAATTCCCCTGTTTTAGGAACACAGCATGCAGAACTGAAAACGATGCGGAACTTTAAAGATAAGGTTTCCACTTCCCGTACGTTCTGCTTTTTGCACGAGCTGGAAATGTTGTTGCAGCACAACCTGATAAAGGGCGGTGATGTCAATAATGCCATCGTAGTGGTGGATAAGCCGATCGGTGATGAAGAACTGGGCCGATTAAAAAAGATCTTTAACAAAGATGATATAGAAGTGAAAAGCGAGGGCTATCTCAATAACCTGGAGCTGCGCTTTCCCAATGAACCGGCACGTCATAAACTCCTGGACATTGTGGGTGACCTGGCTTTGATCGGTTATCCTGTAAAGGGAAGGGTTATTGCCAACCGGCCCGGGCACAGTACCAACGTGGAGTTTGCCCGAATGATCAAAAAGCATATTAAGGCCAACAAGCATTTAAAAGGTGTGCCCAATTATGATCCGAACATACCGCCGGTTTATGATCTGAAGTACATAGAAAAAACATTGCCCCACCGCTTTCCGTTCTTATTAGTGGACAAGATCACTGAACTGACTGACGAACGTATCGTAGGGGTAAAGAATGTTACCTTTAATGAATGGTTCTTCCAGGGACATTTTCCGCAGAACCCCGTAATGCCGGGGGTTTTACAGATAGAAGCCCTCGCACAGTGCGGGGGCATACTGGCTATTAATCTGGCCGGAGAAGGACAATATGATACGTACTTCCTTAAAATTGATAACTGTAAATTTAAGCAGATGGTAAGGCCGGGCGATACGATGATCCTGAAAATGGAATTATCAGCCCCCATTCGCCGTGGTATTTGCGAAATGAGAGGTACGGTGTATGTAGGCAATAAAGTAGCTACAGAGGCAGACCTCGTGGCACAGATCGTAAAACGGTAAGCCGAAAGGCTCGGATCTCCTGTCTCAAAGCTGAAACCTCAGCGCTGCTATCAGCATTCAGGCAGGCTCAATGGTACATGCACCGCCAATCCGCCGTCTGCGGTTTCCTTATATTTAAAGTTCATATCCTGGGCAGTGTCCCACATGGTTTTAATGACATCATCCAGCGATACCCTGGCAAAATCCGGTGTGCTTTGTAAGGCCAGCTGACAGGCTGTTATGGCTTTTATGGCACCCATTGTATTGCGTTCAATACAGGGAACCTGCACCAGACCTCCGATGGGGTCACAGGTCATGCCCAGGTGGTGTTCCATGGCGATCTCCGCAGCCATCATTGCCTGTTTCTGCGATCCGCCGAGGGCTTCGGTTAACGCTGCCGCAGCCATTGATGATGAAACCCCGATCTCTGCCTGGCAACCACCCATCGCCGCAGAAATCGTAGATTCCTTTTTAAAAATGCTGCCTATTTCTGCGGCGGTCATTAAAAATTTATTGATCTTTTCGGGGTCATTACCCTCGCAGAAAATAATATAATAGTGCAATACGGCCGGGATAACACCTGCCGATCCGTTCGTGGGTGCAGTTACAACACGGCCAAAAGAAGCATTTTCTTCATTTACCGCTAAAGCAAAACAGCTTACCCAGTCCAGGGTATAGCGAAAATTGCTGCCTCCGTTACGGATCAGCCCGATCCATTCCTCATAATTTTCATACCGGGCATTGCCGATCAGTTTCTGATTCAGGGAAGCGGCTCTTCTCCGTACGTTCAGTCCCCCGGGCAGCACTCCTGTTTTATGGCAGCCCCGGTAGATACAATCACGCATGGCGCTCCATATTTTTTCCAGCCCTTCATTGGTTTCGGTTTCGCTGC
The DNA here is from genome assembly GCA_036384555.1 of Niabella sp. Taxonomy (GTDB): domain Bacteria; phylum Bacteroidota; class Bacteroidia; order Chitinophagales; family Chitinophagaceae; genus Niabella. Next base: position 8,145 of record DASVMC010000166.1, read on the forward strand.
GCCAGGCTTGTTCATTTTCTGCTACTATTTCACTGATGCTTAATCCGGTTTTAATGGACCACCGGAGCAGATCATCAGCGTCATCAATCGGAAAAGGTAATAAAACGTTGTTATTCAAAATAGTTTCTTCTCCCTCTTCCTTCACAAATCCGCCCCCTATGGAGTAATAGGTTTTGGCAATAGGTGCACTGTTCTTCAGGCTGGCCAGGAATGTCATTCCGTTTGAATGATAGGGTAAGGTCTCTGTGAACAGGAACTGAATATCCGTTTTCGGATCAAAGGCAATTTCCTGTACACCCCCCAGCAACAGTTTTTTGGTTTCCTGTATAGCGGCAACGGTGCTGCTGATTTTTTCAACATCAAAAGTTACAGGATCATATCCGCAAAGCCCCAGTTGCACAGCAATGTCTGTACCATGCCCGATACCTGTTTTTGCAAGCGACCCGTATAACAGTATTTGAACAGACAGGACCTCTGCAAGCAATTCCCCGGTATTTAAATAGGCTAAAAAGCGCTCTGCGGCACGCCAAGGACCAAGGGTATGGGAACTGGAAGGTCCCACCCCAATTTTCAACATATCAAAAACCGAAATCGGCTCGTATTGCATAGTCTGCTGTTTGAAAAGCTAAATTACAGCAAAGTGGGAGATTCCAGTGGAAGAAATATCCGCCTTCGCAGGCGTGTTTACCTGCAAACAGAAGAATGCCTACTAACAGTATCTCATCCGGATAAGCCTTTCGGGTTTATGTCGCCTACCACAACGCGGCTCATATCGGAAGCCTGCTGTATCAACTGTTGAGGGCAACACTAGTGGCGGCAAAAAAGGAGGCGTTTTTACTCTGCTGACTGAAAAATGATGAGCGCCAGGAAGTTATCCTTCATCCCGTTGTTCACTTTCTATTTTAATTAGCTGATTGTAATAGAACACAAAACTCTTTATTGGCAATTACCGGCAGCTTTTTAAGCAAGGTGACAATTTTTTCATTCCATTCGGCTTGTTCCTCTTTGCGTTTTGAATGGTCGGTTGCCTGATCGTACAAAATATTTGCTTCTTTTAGCTCAGTAAGAATTTGTGCAAATAATTGTTCAATCTCAATTTTGAAATTTTTTGTAAAGGGATATTTCAGAAATCGTTCTATAAACAATCGTGCATATATTTCACTAATATCAAAATGTCCCTGTTCATGCTTTAATAAATAAGTATCGCCAACAGACTTCTTCCTTACCCAGGATTTATCAGTATTAAAACTATTTTGCATCTTTATGAAAAGCGAGTCGGAGTGGAACCTGTAGTAATAATTTAAATTACAGAACGTAAAAGCATCGGTCGCTAATGAATCAGGCTTTTCTCTATTTTTAATCAGTTTGAACTGATCGAATTGCAAGCCGTTTGCTGACCATGTTACTTTTTTAATAACATCGCCTGTTGGCTGGGCTGGGCATGTCATCGGAAAAAGGAAAAAAAGAATAAATGTTTTGGTCATGGCATGTAATTTTAGTTTGCCACTTTTACCAGCTGTATATTAAAATACAATGGCTGATTGACCAGCGCTCCTGCGTGCGGATTACAGCCGTAGGCCAGCGAAGAAGGGATGATCAGCCGTATTTGTCCGCCTTCTTTGATTTTGGGCAGCCCCAGTTGCCAACCTTTGATCAGCTGGCCCAAAGGAGGCGTGGTAATACCATCGGGATTATTTACATAAGTGGACTCATAGCCCTTGCCGTTCATGAAATAAGCGATGTATTTTACCGTAAGGGAACTGCTGAGAGTGGGCGTAGCGCCGGTTCCGGGTTCAATGATCTCGGTGAACAGGCCATCCGTTTCCGTTTGCCCCGTGGTATCCATTGCAAAGGCGCTGTCTCTGACCATGGCCTTCATGGTGTCCAGCTCATTGGCAATAGGAACGGGCGTACAGGACCCGGTATCTTCCTGTTTCAGACACCCCAGAAGGAACAGGCATCCGGCTAAAATGGTCAGCCCGGCACGGTAGCTTTTTTTCATTACTCTATTGTTATGCGTTGAATTGTTGCAGGCTAAATTACAGGAAACATTTTTTATTTGCTACAACCCGGTTCGTTTCAATCATGCAACAGGCTCCAAAAGTATATGGATCACACTTTTGGAGCCTGTTGGTTGCCGCTAAAAGCAAAAAGATACCTGCCGAGAAGCAAAATCTGTGCGCCTAATTCGGTTTTGTGCCCAGCAATTCGACATAAAAATAAAGGGGCTGATTCGGAGGAATAGTTATCAGATCTGTATATGGATTTCCTGCTCCGGTACAGCCGTATGCCAGGGAAGATTGTATGATCAGCTTTATCTTTCCACCCACTTTTATTTTGGGGATACCGATCTGCCAACCCTCAATCAGGCCGGAAAGCTTGAAAGTAACATTATTGCCTGCATCAAACTGCTGACCATTGGGTACGAATCGTCCTACATAATTAATCGTAATAGAATCCGTAGCAGTGGGTGTTGTACCAGTTCCCGGATCAATGATTTCATATAAAATTCCTGTGGGGTCCTGTGTGGCGGTTATTGAACTGTCTGCCGCAAATTTTTGCATAAGCGGTAGTTCTTTTGCCACGGGCTGGGGGCTACAAGTGCCATTGTCATTGCTCTTCATACAACCGGTTACCACAAAGGCCATCAGGACCATAAAACCTGCTAATTTTCTCATTGTGTACTTTTTTAAAAAACTAATAACTGGGCGTCATATCGGTTAGTTCATACTCATAAAGGAGCTGGGAGTTCGGCGGTACTATATGCACCCCTGTCATTTCCCTGCACCCGAATGCGGATGAGGAAGGAATGATCAGCCGGATCTTTCCGCCTTTTGTGAGCCTGGTCAACGCATAAGGTACATACACCAGGTTACCAAAATTCCTTAAAGGTGTGGTAGGTGGCGGCTGCACGGTGGCCGAATCAACAATGGTACCGTTAAGCAGTTGTCCTACATAATGAAAGGATACCAGGGAATCGATCGTAGGCTTGTTCAGCCCGGTTCCGGGAGTTTCGATCGCATAATAGACCCCGGCCTGGTCGTCAAAATTAAAATCAGCGGTCTGATGGCTGGCTGAAAGAAAAGAATCAATGACGTGCCGGTCCTGCTGCAGGGAAAGCCCATTGGTACAGGACGGCGTGTCATTGTTTTTTAAACAACCTG
>DASVMC010000167.1:0-5140 GCA_036384555.1 Niabella sp.
TGTCGCAAATGGCGGAAAGCTGGTCCAGTTTGAAAAAATACAATTCTGCGACGGCAACCCGGTCAACTTCCGGGATTCCCTCTCCGGAAAAGATCCGGATGTATCCTTTTATAACGCGCTCAGCACCTCTGTTATAAAACAGGTTTTTCTCCCGGATGATCTGCACATACTGCTCAATACACCCATTACAGAAAACGGCAGCCTGTACCATCACCGTCGCAGCGTGAAGGATGGACAGCTGTTGTTTTTATCCAATGCTAATCTGACACAATCTGCTACCGGTACTATTAGCGTAAAAGGCAAAAAACATATTCTCTTAATGGATGCCGGAACCGGAACTGTTTTAAACTATCCGCAATCGGGGACCCCGGAACAGACACGGTTTAACATTACCGTTCCACCGGCCGGAAGTCTGCTATTTTTTATTGCCGACGGAGAGCAAAAAGCAACGGACAGCTATACGCCGGTCCTTTCTAAAACAGTCATCAAAGGAAGCGCCACAACAGTAGAGCGCCCACAGGAGAATACATTAATGATCGACTTCTGTGATGTAAAAGTACAGGGGAAAGAAGAAAAAGACATCCACGTAAAAGCAGCCACACAACGGGTATTTACTGCAAACGGATTTTCAGCAGATCCCTGGGATCACCAGATGCAGTTTAAGACCGAATGGGTACAACGGGATACGTTCTCAGCAGGATCAGGGTTTACGGTGTCCTATCATTTTTTCATCGGTGATGGTGTGGATACGAAAAACTTCAGGGCCGTAGTGGAACAGGGATCACTCTGGAGTGCCATCCGGATCAACGGCCAGGAAATACATCCCGGCAATAACTGGTGGCTCGATCGTGCTTTTACGGCCCTGGAAATCGGGCCCTATCTCAGGAGCGGCAACAATACCCTCACCCTTACAAGAGCGACCATGAGCATTTATGCAGAAATCGGCCCCCTGTTCCTGTTGGGTAATTACAACCTGGAAACTACAGCAAAGGGCTGGAAAATAGTTCCTCCGGAATCAATGGTTACCGGAAGCTGGAAAAAACAGGGATTACCCATGTATGGCCATACAGTGGTTTACAAAAAAACCGTTGACCTGTCCCGATACAACGGCCGCTATTTGTTACAGCTGGATTCATTAAAAGGGTCTCTCGCAGCAGTGACCATCAACGGACAGGAAGCGGGGATCATATACGCGGAACCCTATACCCTTGACGTTACAAAATATATGAGAACCGGAAAAAATAAGATCGAAGTAACCGTTGTGGGGAGTCTTCGTAATCTGATGGGTCCTCATTACAATGCCTACCGGCAGGGATATACCGGGCCCGACAGCTGGGGAAATATTCCCGGCTATCCTCCGGGAGCGCAATATATTCTCTTTGATTATGGACTGGATGCCATTCGTCTGTATCAGGCTCAATAATAAGATGCATCATATTGACTCAAAAAAATAATAAAATCAGGGAAAAGAGAACAGGCTTTAATAATAATAGAGCCATTCTGTATATTTAAAGATCATAACTTTATTCAAAGACATGCAACCAACTGGATTAAAAATCGGATTAATGGGGATTGGCCTGGATGCTTACTGGGAGCAATTTGAAGGACTTCAACAACGGCTGGAAACTTACCTGAAGATCGTTGAAGAGAAGATCTCTGCCGTACATAACAATATCGTCAATGCCGGGCTCGTAGATACAGTAGACAAAGCGTTCGCTGCCGGCAGCCTGTTTCGCCGGCAGGAAGTGGATCTTATTTTTCTGTACGTGACCACCTATGCGCTCTCATCAACCGTATTGCCGGCTGTTCAGAGAACCAAAGTACCTGTTATCATTTTAAACCTGTCGCCCGGCGCTCATATCGATTACAGTGCCTTTAATGCAATGAACGACCGCACTAAAATGACGGGAGAATGGCTGGCATGGTGCTCCGCCTGCCCGGTACCGGAAATTGCCAATGTATTCAAGCGGACAGGTATACAATTTCACCAGGTAACCGGAATGCTGGATAATGATGCAACAGGCTGGAAGGAAATAACAGAATGGGTGGAAGCAGCAAAAGTAGCCTATATCATGGCTCATAACCGCCTTGGTTGTCTGGGACATTACTACAGTGGTATGCTTGACATTTATACGGACCTTACCCGGCAATATGCCGCTTTTGGCGGGCATATCGAATTGCTGGAAGTAGATGAACTCTCCAACTTCCGGAAAAAAGTTTCACCGCAGGCAACAGCCGATCGTGTTGAGCTATTCAAAAGCGCATTTGACGTGCAACCCGATTGCCTGGAAGCCGAACTGGAGCGGGCGGCAAAAACATCTGTAGCCCTGGATGAACTGGTGAAACGTTACCAGCTGGGCTCCATTGCCTACTACTATAAAGGCTCAGGCAATGAAGACAATGAAGACACGATGAGCTCCATTATCCTGGGTAATTCTCTCCTTACTGCCCAAGGTATTCCCGTTGCCGGTGAATACGAAGTAAAAAATGCACAGGCCATGAAAATCATGGATAGCTTTGGCGCCGGCGGATCATTTACAGAATACTATGCCATGGATTTTGAAGAGGATATCGTATTAATGGGACACGACGGTCCGGGACATCTTGCCATAGCCGAAGGAAAAACCAAAGTGCGTCCGCTGGGCGTTTATCACGGCAAGGTAGGTAAAGGGCTATCTGTAGAAATGAGTGTAAAACAGGGGCCCGTAACACTTCTATCGGTAGTTGAAAACCGGGATGGCAGCCTGATGCTGCTGGTAGCAGAAGCCGAATCCGTACCAGGCCCTATTCTGCAGATCGGTAATACCAACAGCCGTTACCGGTTCCCTTCAGGTGCCCGCAATTTTGTAAACAGCTGGAATGCTTATGGGCCCGCACATCATTGTGCTGTCGGGATCGGCCATATTGCTTCAAAAATAAAAAAACTGGGAACGCTTTTAAATATAGAAGTAATAAATGTGATCTGAGACCCATCGATAAATGCAGCTCAAAGGATCACTCAGGTATTCCGGCTGCCGCCCTGAATATCACACGAGCGCTCTGTACATCAGCAAGAAAAACAGGGCTGTACATCAAGACAATGTATATAATGAACACTCCTCTTTAATGCGCTGATTTTTATAAAATTTCAAAACAACCGGGCATAGCCCCTGGAACCAGTACCAAGAGACTAAGCGCCATCAGGAATAACTGTGACAGTGATACTTCAACATTTCCCTTCTCTAAGAAGGCTGATGCATCTTATTGATCAGTAACACAAACCGGGCTGCAAAAAATGGTCGTTACTACTTGTTTGCTACAAATTCTCCATTCACCGGACGTTAAATTAAATTTTAAGCAGGTAAGTTAACCGGATTCCTCGTCATAACGCCTATTTTTGCCTATCTCATAAGAACAGGATGGTTCATAGCAGTATGCTTATCAATACTGAAATGAATAGGCACCATCATTAAAATAAAAAGGACACAGATGAAAGTAGTAATCTTTGCCGGAGGATTAGGAACCCGTCTTGCAGAAGAAACGGATGTTCGGCCCAAACCTATGGTGGAGATCGGCGGTAAGCCGATCCTTTGGCATATTATGAAGATATATGGCCATTATGGAATTAATGAGTTTATTATCTGCCTGGGTTATAAAGGATATGTCATTAAAGAATATTTTACGCAGTATTTTTTGCGCAATGCCGACCTTACTGTAGATCTGGCAAGCAATTCAATAGAGTACCATGCCAGTGCCAGTGAAAATTTTAAGGTAACGCTGGTAGAAACAGGCACGCATACAAAAACGGCCGGCCGGCTGCAGCAGGTGCAGCAATATATCGGTAACGAAGATTTTATGCTCACTTATGGGGATGGCGTCAGCGATGTCAACATTCAACAGCTGCTGGCCTATCATCAGCAGCACAATAAAATAGCAACAGTCACTTCTATCCAGTTGGATTCCCGTTTTGGCGGTCTGGACCTGGATGCAGAAGGAAATGTACTGGCCTTCCGTGAAAAAGCAAAAGATGAAAGCAAATGGATCAACGGGGGGTTCTTTGTATTAAAACCGGAAGTATTTCAGTACCTGAAGGGGGATATGAGCAACATGATGTGGGAGGATGAGCCATTAGAACAGCTGGCCAATGCCTCCCAGCTGGCTGCATTCCGGCATCAGGGTTTCTGGAAACCCATGGACGCTTTAAGGGATAAAATTGAACTGGAAGCTATGTGGCAAAACAATAATGCAAAATGGAAAGTGTGGTAAACAAAACATTGTTAACGCAATCCTTTTCAGGAAAAAAAGTTTTTATTACCGGTCATACCGGGTTTAAAGGCACCTGGTTATCTGTATGGTTAAAAGAATTAGGTGCCCATATAAAAGGCTATGCCCTGGCCCCGGAAAACGAGCAGTGTATCTTTAATGTATCCCATCCTTATGATCAGGCAACAAGCGTGATCGCGGATATAAGAGATAAAGAACGACTGAAAGCGGAAATCGCCGGTTTTCAGCCCGAATTTATTTTTCACCTGGCCGCACAGCCGCTTGTGCGCCGGAGCTATGAAATTCCGTCCGAAACATTTGCAATAAATGCTATAGGCACGGCCCATCTGCTGGAAGCTGTTCAGCAGGTAAAAGGGAAATGTACGGTTCTGGTAATTACTACGGACAAGGTATACGAAAATAAAGAACAGGACCGCTTATATACGGAAGAGGACGCACTAGGCGGGTATGATCCCTATAGTGCCAGCAAAGCCTGCACAGAACTGGTAGTACATTCTTTCAGAAACTCTTTTTTTAATACAAATACCTACCCTCAGCATCATAAGGCGGTCGCTTCTGTAAGAGCAGGAAATGTGATTGGCGGCGGTGATTTCAGCAGGGATCGCATCATTCCGGATATTATAACTGCTTTAAAAGCATCAGAAGAGATCTTTGTAAGAAATCCATCCTCTGTGCGGCCCTGGCAGCATGTGCTGGAACCACTGGGAGGCTACCTGTTGCTGGCCTCCAAACTGCATACGGATATTTCTTATAGCGGTGCTTATAATTTTGGACCGGAGCCTACCGACCACCTTACCGTAAAAGAGCTGGTAGAGCAGGCAATCACTACCTGGGGCGAGGGCCGCTGGAAAGACGGCAGTGATCCCGGAGCTCCTCA
>DASVMC010000168.1:0-2666 GCA_036384555.1 Niabella sp.
TCTTTGCAACCGATTATTCATCTAAATAACTTCCAATGAAGCTGATCATTTCTTTTAAAACGCAGAAAAACAAGTTCCCAACAACGTTTAACAAAAGAAATTATGCTTACGCTTCAGAATATCACTTACCAACACCCCAACAAAGACCCCTTATTTAGCGGCATTAACCTCACAGCCGGAAAATCGGAAAAAATAGCACTGATTGGTAATAACGGCACAGGGAAATCCACCTTATTAAAAATAATAGCCGGAATAGTACCTGCAGCTTCAGGTACCCTTACCGCTCATGAAGCGATCTGTTATGTTCCCCAACACTTCGGGCAGTATAACCACCTAACCATCGCTCAGGCATTACGGATCGACAAAAAATTAAATGCGCTGCACCGTATCCTGGCGGGTGACATAGACGAAACAACTCTGAATGACCTCAATGAAGACTGGTCAATTGAAGAAAGAGTAGCCGCTGCATTTACGTACTGGCAACTAAATGAACGAAATACCAATGACATTATCGGCACATTCAGCGGAGGAGAAAAAACAAAGATCTTCCTTGCCGGTATCCTGATTCACCAGCCCGGAATCATTTTAATGGATGAGCCCAGTAATCACCTGGATAGTAATAGCAGGGAGTTGCTCTACAACTACATCCGGTCTGCTAAAGAAACAATGATTATTGTCAGCCATGACCGTACCTTACTGAATAGTTTGACAACTACGTGCGAATTAACCCGTAGCGGCATCCGCACTTATGGTGGCAACTATGATTTTTATAAGGTCCAAAAGAAGGCCGGGGAACAGGCCCTGATACAAAAAGTACAAACCCGCGAAAAAGAGCTGCGAAAAGCAAAAACAACGGAAAGAGAAGCAATAGAGCGTAAACAAAAGCAGGATGCACGCGGAAGGAAAAAACAGGATCAGGCCGGTGTGCCTACTATTATGCTGAATACATTACGTAATAGTGCTGAAAAAAGCACATCAAAACTGCAACATACGCATTCGGAAAAAATTGCTGCTATTTCAGAAGAATTAAGCCAATCCAGAAAAGAGCTGGAAGTTCTTGCCCAGATGAAATTGAATCTCGACAATTCATCCCTGCATAAAGGAAAAGTATTAATAAACGCAACAGCTGTAAACATACAGTTCCGGCAACATCCGCTATGGCAGCATCCACAAAGTTTCCAGGTAATAAGCGGCGAGCGTATTGCAATCAAAGGTCCTAACGGCTCAGGTAAAACCACCCTCATTAAAATCATGCTTGGACAGGAAATCCCGGACGAGGGAACCATTCAGCGAACCGGCTTCACCTCTGTATACATCGACCAGGACTACTCTCTGATCCGTCCTGATAACACCATATATGAACAAGCGGCGTTCTTTAATAAAACCGGCCTGCAGGAACATGAAATAAAAATAAGACTCTCCCGTTTCCTTTTTTCAAAAACACAATGGAACAACCCCTGCGCAACATTAAGCGGAGGAGAAAAAATGCGCCTTTTGTTATGTTGCCTTACCATTCAGAACCAGTCACCGGATGTATTGATACTGGACGAGCCTACCAATAACCTCGATATTGAAAATGTAGATATCTTATTAAATGCTATCAGGGATTATGAAGGAACGGTTATTATTGTCTCTCACGATACCGGCTTCTTAAACGAGGTGTACATTACAAAAGTGCTTCCGCTTCATGAAAAATAAACTCCATTGCAACGCTTGTATTGCAGCTAAACAGGAACAACCGGCAGGGATTCCACCACAACCTTTTTCTGTACCAATGCCGGCTTCTTTGAGCAGCAGCTATAACAGGTGATAAAAAAGAGTATCTTTGACCACAAAGGAAAATATCGGGTAAGCGATACAGCGCCCCAAAGTCATGTTCTTTTACTATTCTAAAAGAAGCGCGCATCATGAACCAATAGTAAGATGCGGAAAAGCAGGTATAAACAGACCAAAGTCCAAGACCGCATTTTCAGACAGGGGTCCAGATCTGACAAGGATCAATTGTAACTTATCCGGAATAATATAACTGTATTATTGTAATGAATATCTTAATTGTAAACGGATCACTGGACGGAAGAGCAGCATCTACACCAGGAAAGCTGGCTGCCTATTTAAAAAACCACCTGGAAACCCTGGGCGTCCGGGCTTCTATTTTCCACATGGTAGCATCCGGTATTCCCTTATTTGATTACACTCTATCTCAAACCCCGGAAGGTGTAGCAATAATGCTTAACCATTTTCGTCATGCTGATGCGCACATATGGCTTACGCCTTTGTATCATGGGAGTATGACGGGAGTGATGAAAAACTGTCTCGACTGGCTTGAATTAAGCTCCAAAGAAGAAAAACCTTATCTGATTGACAAATTAATAGGTCTTGTTTGCTGGGCCGATGGCGGCCAGGCAATGCAGGGGATCAACGCCATGGATGCGGTTGCAAAGGCTTTAAGGGCCTGGCCTGTGCCATTTACGGTGCCCATTGTGCGCAACGCGCTGTTTACAGCCCCCGATTACAAAGAAATCTCACAGGAGTACAAGAACAAGCTGAACCTGCTTACCAATATTATTACTTCTAAAAGGGTAGTTTCTGTTTGATTGCCGTTCCGGCGACTTACAGGCGAACATAAAGTATTGCGTGGATTACAGCACCTTTACTTTCCGTTCTGA
>DASVMC010000169.1:0-2934 GCA_036384555.1 Niabella sp.
AGGAAGAGGGAATCTCCTATCTTATACGGCTGTTTTACCAGATAGCGTGTAAAAACCATTGCATTGTTTACCGATCCGCCTCCATTAACCCTCAGGTCCACGATCAGTTCCTTAATCTTCCTTTTTTTCAATTCCTTAAAAGACTGGCGGAAGAAGGATTTCAGGTCCAGGTGTTGTGAAAAGCTGCCCAGGTCCATTATTGCAAAATTCCTAACGGTATCTACCTTCAGGGATCGCACCTCACCCAGCCGTTCTTCCCTTGTTTTTTGAGGCACGTTCTGCGGATTTTCTGCCGCTGCTTTTGCCACAGTATCCGCAGCAGGTGGTGTGTAAAGCCGTACCCATGTGTGCAGCAGTCCGCTCCCGGGAGTTCGGTACCCGATCTTCAGCGAATCTTTCTGCCCGTAAAGAAACGTATAGTAATCACCAAATGCGCTGCCAGTACTTAACCGTTGGTCTTTTGCAATGCGATTATTACCATCTGCAGGAAGATATTGATAGAATGTATCCAGCAGCTGCCCAACAGGCAGGTCATCAAACGATTCCACAATAGTACCCCTTGTTAACACGGTATCTTTTTTATCCCTGTTATATACAATAACAGCCGTGTCATTCCATATTTTCAGATAAAGAGGGAACCGGGGTTTGTTTTTCAGCGGATCCATATACTTTTCATAGGCTTGTGAACCCCGTACAGAGGTATGTCCGCATTCAATACGGGTAGTGATGCGCGCCAGCACTTTACGGAACTCCGTTTCTGTAAGGCTATCTTTCAGTTGTTTGCTTCCTTCTTCAAATGCCGCATCCATAACAGCTTTAGGTGTATACCAGTAAAGACTGGGATGGCGTTTTTCCAAAATGGTCCGGTACAGGTTAAAGTCCGATTGCAATTGCCGGGGACTGAATTTTTTGTTGGGATTATAGGTTTTTTGGCTGCTGCAGGAAATACAACAAATGGTTATAAAAAAAAGTATTCCCCGCATAGTACCTGTTAAAATCTTACTCTTTAATATACAGCACCCTTCTGCAGCATTTTTTACAATAGCTCATTTGCCAATCGGGTTCCAGCCCTGGGCTGTAATCCCATGCCGGCTGCCACCCTTGGTGATGATAGTTGCCCCTTCTTCCGCCTCCGTCATATACCCTATAATGCTGATTGCAGGGTTGCTGCTGATCTTTTCATAATCCGACTGGGGAACGGTAAACAACAGTTCATAATCTTCTCCTCCACTCAGCGCACAGGCTGTAGGATCTATTTCGAATTTAAATGCTGCATTCCGGGTCTCTTCCGCAATGGGGACCTTATCTTCATACAAAACACAACCCACACCACTGTCTTTGCAGATATGCAGGATTTCAGAGCTCAATCCATCGCTGATATCCATCATTGCAGACGGAAGTAAAACCTGCTCTGCAAAAAACTCAATAATATCCTTTCTTGCCTCCGGTTTCAGCAGGCGGCCAATTACATAGGTTTCTCCTTCAAGATCCGGCTGAACTTTCGGGCTCTCTAAAAATATTTTCTTTTCCCTTTCGAGGAACAACAATCCAACATAGGCTGCTCCAAGATCACCGCTGACACAAAGAAGGTCTCCTTTTTTAGCGGTGCTTCTTTTTACAAATTTATCCGGGGTCACTTCACCAATGGCTGTAATAGCAATCACAAAGCCCTTTTGAGAAGTGGTGGTATCGCCTCCCACCAGGTCTACCCCATAATGGGTGCAGGCTGCATAAACGCCTTCATAAAATTCATCCAGCGCTTCCAGGCTAACGCGGTTACTGATGCCGATGCCTATTGTTATTTGCGTGGGTGTGGCATTCATGGCATACACATCGCTCAGATTTACTACCACGGATTTATAGCCCAGGTGCTTGAGCGGCGTGTACATCAGGTCAAAATGCACCCCTTCCAGCAACAGGTCTGTAGTAACCACCGTTTGCTTACCAAAATGATCGATTACAGCGGCATCATCGCCTACGCCCAACAGGGAAGAAACATTCTGAAGCTCTATATTTTTTGTGAGATGGTCAATAAGGCCAAACTCGCCAAGGTCGGATATTTCTGTTCTTTCGTTATTCATTTTTATGACACTATACGCACAGGCACCATACCCAATGCTTTTGACATTTTATGTTTAGCTCTATGCGTTATTTGTTTTATTATTAATAATTCCCAGCATTTCTTCGTGTATCAGTCCGTTTGTAGCCAAAATGCGGTGCTGGTAGGGTGAAAACGGATCCCCGTTAAAATCGGTCACTTTTCCACCTGCTTCTTCCACGATCAAATACCCCGCTGCACTGTCCCAGGCTTCCAGTTTGTGTTCATAAAACCCGTCAAACCGGCCGGCAGCTACCCAGCAAAGATCAATGGCGGCAGCACCCAGTCTGCGTACAGGAACCCCCTCTTTTATAAACCGCTCAAATACCTGTAAGGGACCATTTTCCGTGTTAATATAAACATAGGGAAAGCCGGTTACCAGGCAGGATTTCATGGCTTCCGTTTCTGTGCTTACTTTTATTGCCTGCCCGTTTAAAGTGGCGCCCTTCCCTCTTTCCGCAAAGAATAGCTCATTCATATGCGGGTTGTACACCATTCCTAAGATCACCTCTTTTTTATATTCTACCCCTATGGATACACAATTTATAGGCAACCCATGCGCAAAATTAATGGTACCATCCAACGGGTCAATGATCCATTTGTATTCAGAATCCTGCGCCAGTACGCCACTTTCTTCTGTTAAAATAAAATGATCCGGGTAGTGTTTGCGGATCACTTCAATGATTGCTTTTTCGGATGCATGATCCGCGTCAGTCACTAAATTATTTCTTCCTTCTTTATGTTGTATGGAAAAGGATTGATGAAAATACCGGGTAAGTTCAGCGGCACCTGCCATTACAGCCTCTTTTAAAACAGTTGCGATCATGGATCAAAGA
>DASVMC010000170.1:0-8974 GCA_036384555.1 Niabella sp.
ATATGCTGCACTGTCCCTGGCCCTGGTAATTATTATATCGGTGTTTTTTCTGAACAGATACAGGTTAAAGCAGCTTCGCCTGAAACATGAGATACAGGCAAAGGAAGCCGCACGCAAAGAACAGGACCTGCTGCACCGCAACCAGCTTACACAAAGCGAGCTCAAAGCAATACGTGCGCAGATGAACCCGCATTTTATTTTTAATGTGCTGAATTCTATTGAATCGTACATCGTAGACAGCGATCCTAAAACCGCCGCACGCATGCTGCAAAAAACAGCGGGACTTTGCCGGCTGATCCTGGAGAACTCTACGCAAAACCTGGTGAGCGCAGACAAAGAGTGGAAGGTGTTGCAACTTTATGCGGAACTGGAATCCATGCGGTTCAGCAGGCAGTTCAATTACTCCTTTGAGCGGCAGAACAATTGTGATCTTTCTGCCATTTTCATTCCCCCTTTAATGCTGCAGCCACTGGTTGAAAATGCGATCCACCATGGCCTGCGCGATGACCGTATTACCACTCCTTTTCTCCGGGTACAGGTATACACGGATACAGAAACGGTACATTTTAAAATAGAAGATAACGGCATCGGTTTAAAAGCAGCCGCTGAGAAAAGAAACAACAACCTGGGCAAACAAAAATCTATTGCTTTGTCCATGATCCGCGAACGTGTATCACTCATCAACCATATATCTGATAAAAAGCTGGCCGCATTTACGATCTCCGAGAAAGAGGAAAAAGGGACAACCGGTACTGTTTCACAGCTTACACTGCCGCTAAACACATTCCAATAAATCCAATCGTTTTCTCTGCGCCACCCTGCATTTATGTAACCCTCCTCCTTCAGAAAAAGGATCTTTTAATCATCTTTTAACCTTTGGACAGTACTTTTCAATTAAACTTTTCTTTTTAAAACAGCTCCAATAACCAGATCCTGATTTTTAACCATTAAAAGATCATTTTATGAAAACTTCTTTCAGCTCCATTTTTCGGGGATTTCTGCTCCTGCTGTTTGTTGTTATGCTGGGATCCTGTACTGTAAGGGCGTATTCCACAGGAAGATCCCGGGTTTGGGTACCAGGCCACCGGGTAATCGGTTACTATGGTCACAGCCATTGGGTAAGAGGGCATTATGAATACCGGTAAGAATCTAGTGCCATAGTAATTATTTTCTTATCTAAATATTAAAAGCATAAAATTCAGAGGGTTAACACTACTATTCCGGCTCATACAATTCTTGGCTAGAAATCGTTTCAGGACTGGTATTAGGAGTATACTTTGACTTTAAGGTTGAATTATTATGTATATTTAATCTTAAAATAGCTCTTTATTGAGCATGAGAAATTGATTAAATATAAAGGCCACCAATGAAATATACTATAACCCTCTTGTTTTCTGTTTTCGTTTTGACTACTAATGCCCAATCTTATAGATATTATTTCGATAAGCAAATGAATCCGACGACAAAAGAAAAGGCTGCCATCTATGCCAGAGGAATTAAAATCGAAGATGGTATAACAGCCGATTTTTATATAAAAAGTACTAATAAAAAAGTATTTTCTTGCGACTATACGGATTCTACATTAAGCGTAATGAACGGGCGGGCTGTTGATTATTTTCCTGATGGAAAGGCATCTCAATTAAAGTATTATAAAATGGATATCCTTGAAGGACTCTTTCAACGTTGGGATAGCCTTGGCAGAATGACCGACTCCGCAATATATCAAAACGGAAAAGTAGTTTATAACAGGATCATTCATTACTGGAATAATAACAAAATCATCAATGAAATTATCACTGATAGTATAAATAATACCCTGACAGATCTGAGCTATGACTCTGCTGGTGCAAAAATCCGTGAAATAATCTTTACTGCTGATAAAGGTATAGAAAGAAAATACGATAAAAACGGATCAATAATAGACAGTGATAGTCTCAATACACGTGAGCAAAAAGACGCTTCATATCCAGGCAATTGGGCTACCTATCTTACCAATACACTCGACGGTAGCGTTCCCTATAAGAAGGGAGCCCCCAGAGGCAAATATAAGACCACTACTCAATTCATTATAGAAAAGGATGGTTCCCTCTCGGATATAAAAGCTTTTACCAATAATGGTTATGGGATGGAGGAAGAGGCTATCCGCGTCATAAAAAAATCCGGTAAATGGACTCCAGCTAAACAATACGGAAAAAGTGTTAAAGCCTATAGGAAACAGTCCATCACATTTATTATAAATTAACCCTTTAACTTCTCCAGTTCTCCTTTCACAAATGCCATCAATCCTTTTATATGACCGGGAGAAAGATCCAGTTTTAGTCCGGCAGCTTCAAATAACTGGGGTAGTGTGCGGGTACCACCCAGGCTAAGGGCATTGATATAATTGGTTAGTGCCTGTTCCTGATCCTGTTTGTACTGCTGCCAAAGGCCGATGGCTCCTAATTGCGCGATACCATATTCAATATAATAAAAAGGCACTTCATATAAATGCAGCTGCCGTTGCCAGCTATGATCGCGGTATTCTGAAAGGCCGCTGGTATCAAGGGTTGCCGGTGTAAACTCCTGCAGGATGGATTGCCAGGTTGCCAGCCGTTCCTCACGTGTATGATGAGGATTTTCATAGATCCAGTGCTGGAATTTATCAATAGTGGCGATCCAGGGAAAAATGGTGAGCACCCGCTCTAGTTGTTGCTGATAGGCCCGTTTCAATTCTTCCGGGGTTTCAAAAAAGGCGGTCCAGTAGTCCATACTGAACAATTCCATACTCATGCTGGCTACTTCCGCAATTTCGGTCGGATATTCTTTAAAAGCGGTCAACCGTAGCGGATGTGCCAGGAAAGAGTGAATAGCATGGCCGCCTTCATGCACCATAGTAGTCACATCATCCATGGTTCCTGCAGCATTCATAAAGATGAAAGGGGCTCCGGTCTCGGGCAGCGGACAGTTATACCCACCAGGCGCTTTTCCCTTGCGGCTTTCCAGGTCCAACCTTCCCATTTCATTCATCTTTTTTAAGCAGTCACCAAAAAAAGGTTTGAGACCTGTAAAACATTGAATGGCTTTTTCAATCAGCTCATTCCCCGTTTTAAAAGGACGGAGCGGCGCCACGTTGGCAGGTTGCGCATCAATATCCCAGGGTCTCAGCGCCTCCAGCCCGAGCTTTGCCTTTTTTTGCTGATAGATCTGATCGACCAAGGGCAACACGTGCTGTTTTACTGCATCATGAAACTGAAAACAATTTTCCTTGGTATAATCAAAACGGCCCAGCTCTGCAAAACGGTAATCCCTGTAATTTTTATACCCTGCATTCAATGCTACCTGATGTCTTTTCTTTAGCAGACTATCAAACAGGTCATCAAGCGCCTCTTTATCCTGCAAACGGCGGTTATTAATTTTCCTGTACACTTCTTCGCGGAGTGCCCTGTCCGGATTTTCCAAAAATTTTGCGGCTTGCTGCAAGGTAAATTCCTGTTCGTTGACGGTCACCGTCATTTTCCCGACAATCATTCCAAATTGCTGTGCTGCTACAGCCAGTTCAGCCTGCAGGGGTATATTTTCCTTACGGAACAGGTCAATATTCTTTTTTACATTCCTCAGATAGGTAAAAAATTCCGGAGCCGTCAGCTCTTTTGAAAGCGGGTTTTCGATCAGTTTCCGGTTGAGCAAATCAGCATAGGGCTGCATCTTCGGCTGAATCTCTGTCATAAAAAACGTAAAAGATGCAGCCAGGGCAGTATCCGTTGTATCTCTTGTCATGTTGATCTGACGCCAGCAGGCATCTTCACTTACTACGGCTTCCAGCTCACTGATGTCCTTAAGCCATTGATCCAGATCAGACTTCGTTAAAAGGTTCCTGCCTGTAAGTTCTTCAAAATAAGGTTCCAGTGTGGCCCAGTCAGTTATCTTAAACTCTTTGGGCAGCAACTGCCGCTCCTCCGGTTGAATATTTGCGTTCAGATTCATATTTATCTTTTTTAAGCTGCCAGCTCAGCTAGCGCCGCGCTGTTCTCCGTGTTTACAAGAGTGGCAATATAATAAAAATAAATTGCTGCCGGCAGGATGCGTACTTTTCCCCAATCGTCTGATCAGGGGCAGAGCGGGTGTTGCCTATAAAAAAGACTGCCCGCATTTGCAGGCAGCCTCTTTTATAGAATTGCTTTCTTTTATAGCCTTATTCAGCCTTTTTGCCTTCTGAAGTAGCTGTTTTTTTAGGCGCCGCCTTTTTCGCTGCAGATTTCTTGGCTGGTGCTTTCTCTTTCTTTTCCGTCTCTCCTTCGGCAGCACTGGCCTTTTCAGTCTTACTTTTAGCCGCCGGCTTCTTTGGAGACTCAGATTCGGTGCCGGTTACCTCTTCGGCCGGTACATCCTCCGCTTCGGGCTGGCTCGTCAGCTTGATCTCGACATTGTTCTTTTGTAAGATATCAAACCACTTTACTATTTTTTTCATATCAGAACTATATACCCGGTCAAAATCCATATCGGAGTATACCTTCTGAAAATACGCTTTGACTGCTTTATCATCTTTTGCATCAGGAAGCGCGGTTCCGTCAGCCTTCATAGCATCAAAAACAGCTACAAGATTTACATTATCTCTTATTGTATAAATTTCTATACTTTCTAAATGAGAAAACTGGTGAATGCGTGAAGAAGCGAATTTGGTGGTTTTGTCATTTAAAGACCGCACAATGGCGCCATCGTTTTTGCTGCTTATTAACTCAAACAAGCCTGGTAATCCACTAACTGCAACTAATTTATTGTACTCCATGTTCAATTTTTAAAGGGTGCAAGATAAATGACTTTTCTTAAAATGCATCTAAAAACGGCTTTTTCACAGTAAATAACCCCGGATCGTTACAATATCCCGCTCATAAACAGCAAAACTATTTATAATCCGGCACTTATCCTTCCCGAAAGTTTGCGCCTGATTCAGCGTCTAACAGACAAACCCTACTTATGAAACAAATTGTACTTTTACTGGCACTTGTGCTGGCGGGATTTTTATCGCATGCTCAATCAATCAGGGGAACCCTTATGGACCCGGTTGAAGGAGTTATTGTAAACGGGGCTACGGTAGTGCTGGAAAATGAAGCAGACTCCAGTGTAAAAGCTTCCACGATATCTGATAAAGAAGGGAAATTCGCATTTACCAACCTTTCTTTAGGTGCTTATGTATTAAAAGCGACATCCATTGGATTTGAACAGCTGGAAAACAGGGTTGTTTTGGCCGACTCAATGCCCAACCTGGATCTGGGGGATGTTTACATTCCTAAAAAAACTACCACGCTGGCTGGTGTTGTGGTAGTTGCTACAGCTCCTCCTGTAACACAAAAAGGAGATACGACCCAATTCAGTGCCAGCCAGTATAAAGTAAATCCGGACGCTACTGTAGAAGACCTGATCAAAAAAATGCCGGGTATAACCGTTGACAAAAGCGGTAATGTAACAGCCCAGGGCGAACAGGTAAAAAAAGTTACTGTTGACGGAAAAGATTTCTTTGGTGACGATGCTACAATGGCCATCCGTAACCTGCCTTCTGAAGTTGTAGACAAAATACAGGTATATGACCGCCTTAGCGACCAGGCGCAACTGACAGGATTTGATGATGGTAACACTGCAAAATCGATCAATATAGTAACTAAAACCGGGGTTAAAAATGGCCAGTTCGGACGAATATTTGCCGGTTATGGAACAAATGGCAAATACTCGGCAGGTGGTAACACCAGCCTTTTTAACGGAGATCGCCGCATTTCTTTTGTTGGTAATTTTAACAATATCAATCAGCAGAACTTTGCGCAGCAAGACCTTCTGGGGGTTACCAGTAGTGGTGGCGGAGGAGGCCGTGGCGGCCGTGGTGGTGGCGGAGGTTTCGGAGGGAATACCGGCAACTTTACGGTTGGTCAATCACCGGGTATTGCCAAAACCAATGCACTGGGCGTCAATTACGGCGATAAATGGGGTAAGAAAATTAATGTGACAGCCAGCTATTTTTTTAATAATTCATACTCCACTAACCAATCTTCTTCTACAACGGAAACCACCCTGAATTCCCAGACCACCCAATTCTCCGGAAGTAACAGCTATAATACTTCTAACAACAATAACCATCGCTTTAATTTGCGGATGGAGTACCAGATTGACTCTAATAATGCGATTTACATAATACCTAGTGTGAGCTTCCAAAATAACAGCTCCAATTATAATGGCTCCAGTTATGCCTATAATAATGACCCGCAGGACTCCGTGAACAGTGCTGCCGGTTATAACAGCGGAAAACGCAATGGTTTTAATATCAGCAACAATATCATGTTCCGCCACTCATTTGCAAAAAGGGGACGTACACTGATGCTGGGCTTCCAGAACTCCTATAACCGGAACGATGGCTACTCCTATAACTATAATGATCTCCATTTTTACACATTTGATTCCCTGCAAAACGCATTGCAGCGCAGAGATTCCTTATTGAACCAATATATCGATAACAATACGAACGGTAACCAGTACAGTGGCCGTATAGCCTATACAGAACCTGCGGGCAAGCAGGGTATGTTTGAAATACAATACAATTACCAGGTACAGAACAATCATGCCGATCAGAAAACGTATAATTATGATGAGCAAAACCAGGATTATACCGATTATATACAGCAACTGTCTAACAAATTCGACAATACCATTACCACTAATAATGCTGAAGTGAACTATCGCCTGGGCAGGGGAAGAGACAACCAGTTCTTTGTGGGGGTAGCTTATCAGAATTCCCGGCTGGAAAGCAACCGGGTAGCACCTTACCCAACAACCGTTAACCAGACATTCAATTCCGTATTGCCCAACCTGCGATGGATGCGGAAATTTGGCAGATACAGCAATATACGGGTGTTTTACAGGGCACGCAATGACTTCCCTTCAATTACCCAGCTCCAGGACGTTGTGAATAACAGTAACCCGCTGAATATCACAGCAGGTAACCCTAATTTAAAGCAATCTTATACCAACACAGGATCCATAAGATATTCATATACCAATACAAGAACCAGTCATAGTTTCTTTGCTAATATATTCGGCCAGTTTGCCAATGATTACATTACCAATGCTACCTATGTTCCCAAGAGGGATTCCATCATTCAAAATGGTATTGTGGTAAACGCAGGTTCCCAATATACCGTTCCGGTTAACCTGAACGGGTATAAGAATATCAACTCCTTTTTTACGTACAGCCTTCCGCTTAAATTTATTAAGTCGAACCTGAACCTGAATGCCAGTGCGGTTTATCAGGACCTTCCCGGGATGATCAATTATGTAAAGACCAATACCACAAGTACTACTCTGGGAGGAGGCGTTGTGCTAGGAAGCAATATCAGCGAGTATGTTGATTTCAATCTTTCCTATAACGCTAATTTTTACAATAGTAAAAGCTCTATCCAGACAAACGTAAATAACCGCTACGTCAATCAGACTGCCGGGCTCTTTGTTAATTTACTATCAAAATCAGGGTGGTTTATTCAAAACAATTGGTCTTATCAGATATACAACGGGTTAATTGAAACAGGCAAGACCCAGTCTTATTTATTATGGAATGCCGCTCTTGGGAAAAAATTCCTTAAACGGCAGGCAGGAGAGCTTAAATTATCAGTGTTCGATCTGTTAAATCAGAACCAGAGTCTTTCAAGAAATGTATTTGCCAACGGTTTTACCAATACGCAAAGCCTTGTGCTGCGGCAGTATTTTATGCTGACCTTTACGTATAGTTTGCGGAATTTTGGTAAAGGGAAGCCTGCTTCCAGTAATAATCCGGAAGAAAGAAGGCATAATTGGCGGGGCGGCCCTCCCGGAGGGGGTATGATGCCCGGTGGTGGCGGCCCGCCGCCAGGAGGAGGCCCAATGTTTTAACATCCGCTATCCATTTTTTTAGTAATATCGTGCCCAATATTAACTGATATTACTTTGCTTAACGAAGATCAACTGGTACAGGAACTGAAGGAGGGCAGTGAAACTGCGTTTAAGCATGTTGTGGATACTTATCAGAATATGGTATATAACACCTGTTTGTCTATTGTTAAAAGCGAGGAAGATGCGGAAGATATTGCCCAGGATGTATTTGTGCAGGTATATCAATCTATTGCATCCTTTAAAGGAGAATCCAAGCTTTCCACCTGGATCTACCGCATCGCTACAACCAAATCACTGGATTTTGAGCGGAAAAAAAAACGCAAGAAACGTTTTGGCTTTGTGCGCAGTATCTTTGGGGAAGACAGTGAGGTAGTCATCAATCCTCCGGATTTTCATCATCCGGGAATAGTACTGGATAAGAAGGAGAATGCGGCTATTCTATTTCGGGCAATAGATCAACTTCCTGATAATCAAAGAACTGCATTTTTGTTAAACAAGGTTGAAGGACTAAGTTATCAGGAGGTGGCTGAAGTTTTACAAACCTCCGTTTCTTCTATTGAGTCATTGCTGCACCGGGCAAAGAACAATTTGAGGAAACTTCTGGAAAAAGATTATAAGCCCCGGGGTTAAAAGAATTTTAGAAAAAAGACGTCAAACAGACAGGTGAATGATTTATTTTAGATGGCCCGTGTGATCAGATAACTGGAAAACAGGTTTATACCATGGAACGTAATAATAACATAGAGCATATATTGAACAGCCTTGACGGTATCCGCAAAGCGGAAGCCCGGCCATTTATGTATACCCGGGTTATGGCGCGCCTTCAAAATGAAGAGTCCAATTTGTGGGCGAAAGTAGGCTCCTTTATTGCGAAACCTGCTATAGCTGCCTGCTGCCTGATCGCTGTTATTGGCACCAATGCCTATTTTATTATCAGCGCTCCCGATAATAAGCAGGAAGAGTCGGCCATCACTTCCAGCTCCACTGCGGAAATACTTCAGAGTGAGAACTTCATTTTAGCATCCAATTCCAGTTACGATTTAAACAGATAAAAAGGAATGAACAGCACAACGCGGAACAGAACGCT
>DASVMC010000171.1:0-7482 GCA_036384555.1 Niabella sp.
AGTGCCGAACGGTAACCAAAATCTTTCCGTACCGGATCAAAGATGATCCCTGATTTCCCTTCATACAAGGCATTTTTTACTTCCTGTAAATTTTTACCAATACAGGAATAAATACCCAAGCCTGTTATCACCACCCTGTTCATTGCTGCAAATTTAACGGGAAAACGGATTTATCCGCTAATGCAAAAAAAAGCTGCTCAGTAAACCCGAGCAGCCCTTTTCAATCAATATTATCCCTTATTTTACCGTAAATGTCGCTACATTATCGCCCCAGAGAAGCGATACTTTTCCATTTTCACCTACCAGGTAGGTAAGCGTTTCCGTAAACTTAGCAGCCTTTGCAGCTTTTACAGTTACCCGCAGCGCATCATCTGCTTCACTATATTCTGTGCCCCACTGATCCCATTTTTTACTAAAAATGAATGTCCAGTCGTCATTGCTGGTCAATACGTGCAATCCGTATTTGCCTGCAGGCAATGGTTTTTCATCTATTGTAGCATCCTTATCTATTTCAAAAAGAGTGGTTTTATTAGCTCCCGCACGCCATACCTGCCCGTCTTTTGGCTCCAGGTCTTTGCCGATAGTACGTCCTTTTACAGAAGGCTGACTGTAATCGATGGTTATTGTTACCCCCGACGCTGTTTTTTTGGTGACTGATGCAGGAGGGCTGGCCGGTTTTTTTGCCCCATCCTGGGCAGCAACACTAAAAACAACCGCCACTGCAGCAAAAAGAAATAATAACTTTTTCATATGTATTTTTTATTTAAAAGCGCAAAATGCTTGCCAAGAACTATTTATACGCCATAATTACGAAACTAATTTTCCGGAGCGCAGTAAACCGATCAGTAAGAAACTATACCAGGGTATTTTACAGGGAATATAACGGCGTTTAAAGCAAACGTTCCAGCAGCTCTTCTTTCCTTTGCGGCGATACTTCTATCTCAAACCCGTCGTACAATTCAAGCGTACCTCCGTCGCCACGTTTATATTTGGTCACGTAATCGAGGTTGATTATGGAAGAGCGGTTCACCCGGAGAAAATTATCTGCCTGCAGCAGCGTTTCATAATCCTTTAGCGTGCGGCTCACAATGATTTTTTTATTACTGGACAGGATGAATGCACTATAGTTGCTCAGCGCTTCTATGCGCACAATAGCCGATTTTTCTACCAGATGGACACCTTCTGCCGTAGGCAAGGCCAGTTTGTTTTTACTGACCGGTTTATCCATCCGGGGCTTGCCTCCCTGTTTCCGGGTCAGCCGTTTTTTCAAACGTTTGATGGCCTTTTCCAAATGCTCCTCATCAATGGGTTTCAGGAGATAGTCTACAGCACTTTGATGCAGGGCTTCCATAATATACTGATCGTAGGCGGTAGTAAAAATAATCTCGAAATTGAAGGTACCCAGCTTTTCCAAAAACTGGAATCCGTTCAGAGAAGGCATTTCCACATCTAAAAAAAGTACATCCGGGGCCAGTTCATTAATTTGTTGCAATGCATCTAGCGGAGAATTATAAACAGCCGCAATGTTTATTTCATTACCGAACAATTGCAGCTTCTGTTCCATCAGCTTGCTGCCGCGCGGTTCATCATCAAGTATTGCCGCTTTGATCATGGAATGATTTTGTAGCTCAAAGTTCGATAAAATTTCAGTCACATCCGTTATTTTTACGTTGCCGGGAACCCGTTCAGTCATTCAGATGAAACGCCTCTTTTACAGCAGTATAATTTGCCAGATCAATCTTTTTTTGTTTTGCCAGGGAAACAGCGGCAGCGCTCATAAACACTACTTTTATCGGTATGGAAGGGAGTCCCGGTACCGAGTTGTTTGACATGGAATAACGCACCCTTACGCCGCCGGTCTTAACCCCGAAACTGAAATATTTGGTCACGCCAAGCTCCAGCCAGCTTGCCGGCAGCGCCGTCCATGTTTGTCCTGCGAAGATAAGCCCTGCATATACAAAAACGGCCCCACTCGTTGCAATAGTACTGGTGATCTGTGGGATACTCAGGTCGGCAATTTTGTAATTGGTGCTGTATTCATTAAGATTGGTCCAGGTAATGGCCCCGCTGGTAAAGGTTTTGGAAAAAACATTGGCGGTACCCGTGGCTCCTTTATCGCCCTTATCTCCTTTCGGGCCCTGCTCACCTTGCGGACCCTGGGGGCCGGCATCGCCTTTCTTACAGGAAGTGAAACCAATAGTTGCCACCAGCAACATTAGTATCATAGTCTGAATAAATACTTTCATTGTATTTTATTTTGCAGTGAAAAAATCAGTTTGACTGGTAATACATTACTTTATTCTGATCCAGGTTTGCGGCCAGCAGTCCCGTATCACTGCCAGAGGCGTTGATGAATGCAAGGCCGAACGTATTTTTCCCCAGCGCTATTTCTTTGACGCACCCCGCGTAGATACCATTTACAAAACCATTACGGTCATACAGTGTTATTTTACCGGTTTCCGGGGATGATACAGCAAAGAGCTTAGTAGTTACCGTTACATCAACAGGTTGTTGCACAGTGATACTGTGATGAATGACCTCTCCGAAGGTGCCGTCCGTTTTTAACGGAAATAACAGGATGCTGTTATCGGTATAGCTGGTACAAAACAAGGTGTCCCGGTCCATGGCCAACCCTTTTATTCCCTTATTGATCTGGCCAATGATTTTCTGTCCACCATCGTTCACCGGATCATCTACCCGGACAATATTGCCCACCCCATCATTGGCAATATATAAGCGGTTATGACTGTCAAATGCCAGGCCGCGTGGGTTGTTCAGTCCGCCCTGAATGGTCCTTACCCAGTTATAACTTATTGTCCCCGCCTGCATTAATTTGCGGTACACAGCAATGCCGGCTACCTGTTCGGTTTCTGCCACACAAAGATTTTCATTGTTATCAAAAGCCAGTGCTTCCGCTCCGCGGCTGTCAAATTGTGCCAGCGGAGGGGCCTTTGTTAAGAAATCGCTGTAATTGCGGTATACGCTGGTTTTTCCCAGGCTGCCATACTGCTCAAACCCATTGTATTCATTCACTGCAACCATCCCGCTTCTGGAAACGGCGACGCCGCAGGGATGATTGAAAGCTACACCGGATGTGGGTTTCAGTTCGGGTATTGCACAGGAATTGTTCTGATCCGGAGAACCCTTTTTACTGCAGGAAAAGGCAATAAGCAGCACTAATATAAAGAACCGCAACAGTGAATCAGGGAATGGGATTTTCATAAAGTTATTTTTATTGTTTCGTAACACCGAAAGTAAAGTTGGAACTACCGCCGGCATACGTGTTTTTATATGTTCCGTACATAGTAGTAAATGCATCATTTACCGAACCGGTTAAGGAGGCATTGCCATAGGCATAAGGAAAATTGGCGGTTACCGTTACGCCGTTAACCAAGTAACTGCCCTCGCCTTTATCGGCTTTCGCAGTATCTGCATTACCACCATAAACCCTGGCCGTACCATCAGAGCGCAGCAACAGGAAGAAGGGTTGTGTACCATCGGTGCCGGTAAATGTTCCTGTCCAGTAACCCGTTATCGTAGAGTTTGACGTTGCTCCTTTTTTTGAGCAGGAGAATAAAACAGCGGCTGTTACCAGTATGACAAACAAAAAGAAGTGATTTTTTTTCATTTGCTTAAAGTTTTATTGGCTGATACTATTATCGTTTTTATTTCTCTTTTCGAGGATCTGCCTAGGGGAGCCATAAGGTGAGCCGTTCATACATCCTGTTCACCCAGGCCTGCGTATCCCCGCCGCAATGTGTATTGCAGCTGTTATCTGTATAGCCGGCGCTCTTTGCCTTAACGGGCGAATTGGCAGGAATCTGGTCATACAAAGCCTGGCCATTGTAATTGCCTTCATTATTACCGGAACAGTTGATGGCAAATATGGGCACTTTCAGGCTGCCTGCATAGCTGATGGCTCCGCAGGCGCCCAGTACGCCTTTGCAAAAAGTAAGCGAATTATAATAGGAAACATTTGTATAAAGCATAAAGGTGGCATAGGACACACCGCCTACAACTGCTTTGCTTTTATCAGCATGATATTTTTCTGCAAGAGCTGCAATACACTTTGCATAATCATCACCGATCATTTGAGCGCTGCTGTTCCAGTCAGCATTTCCGGGCGTTTCGCGGTATTGGACGATGGCCGCCAGGTAGCCGTTGGCAGCGGCTTTCTGACACAATGTATTTTCCAGGGAACCATCCAGGGAGCCTTTTGAGGGATGGTTTTCATCATTACCGCTGCCCATTACCAGGATACCTTTGTACGCACCTCCGTTCCCTGGAAATACTTTATAGGTGATGCCATTGGTGGTTTCGGTTCTGGTACCGTTACTCTCTTCATTATCGGTTGTATTTCCACTTTTATGACAACCGCAAAAAATTGCTGCACTCAATAACGCGATAAATAAATTGTATTTCATAATAAAACGGTTAATGCTGGTTATAAAACTATTTTTCAATAAGCACATCAATATTGATGGGATTTGTTTGCAGCTGGTAATCCGTGCCTATATTTTTTGTATATCCTTTTATTCTTATAATACCCCTTTTTCCGCTTACAGTCTGGAAGAAAACATAAGGATTGGGAGCCAGGTTATCCTGGGAAGAAAAGAACGCTTCATCGGCACTGGCGGCATTATCTGTCGCCTGAAAAATAGCATCGAACTGCTCTTTTGCTGTGAAGAATTTTGCTGCATCAAAGTCCACAGCAGTCGCCGACATTTTTAATCTTGTCTTATTGCGCACGCTATATGAATTATAGCCTGTTCTTGGATTATTCTGATCGCCATAAGAAAATCCTGATGAGCCACCACAGGCGCAGGCCGCATAAGAAAGGGCAAGGAAGCAACGCTCGTAACGGGGATCCGGCCCATAGTTCATATACCCATAAGCTATATCAACATTATTTTGATGCTGATATCCTTCCGGCACTGTGTAAAGCACGCCATTGCTTAAGTCGATACCGCATTTAGCGTCTTTTACTATCGCATTTTGTATATTGGTTAACGAATAAGATTTTAAATATGCATTGTCCGGTGGTACGGGATCCTTTTTACGGCAGCCTGTGGCTATTGCCAGTACCATAAGAATAATAAATAGAGTGGTATCCTGTTTCATCTTTTTATTTTTACTGTTGTGGCAATTTTCCTTTGTAGTACCCTTTCAGCGGGCCGGCTTCGGTTTGTATGTCGAATGACAGGTTGTATATGTCCCCTGATTTGGAAATGCTGACAGTTCCTCCGGAGAATTTATAATTGTCTTCATCAATATCTGTAGAGCTGTAATCGAACCTTATATTGTTGGCACCTGTTTTTTCGTAAGTAAATGTGCCTTCCGGTATTGCGGAAGTATTCAGAAGATCAAGATAAACCACATTGGCTTTACCTTCGCTGTATAAAAAAACCACTACATCATTTCCTCCAACGCTATATTCACCGCCGGTAATTTTATAGATTGAACCGTTAAATGTAAAACGGTTATTGCCGCCCTGTATGTCGCTGTCTTTTTTATTACAGGAAAACATTAATAAAACAAGGAACATAACAAGGGCAACCCTTAATCGTGTGTTCATAGTTACTGTTTTTATTGGTTATTCACTTCCTCAAATTGCCACAGGTATTTGGATCCGTTCTCTGCGGGATCAAAGCGTAACTCCATCGGCAGCTCTTTGCTGAACAGAAAGGCATGAAGGGCATCATCATTGTAACGCAGGCTTTTAATATACCAGTACCCCGGTTGATCCGGAACAGGTACGATCCTGTACGAAATATTCCCTGACCGGGTGCCAATAACAGGCGTATGGTCTTTTACCGGGTACCCCTGCAACCACAGCCCGTCTACTTCTCCCGCCAGGCGAATGGTATAGCTGATCGTATTGCCGGAACCGGTACGGGTAATGATCCATTGCTGCAGGCCGCCGCGGTTAAAGGGCTTCAGAAATACATTTTGTCCGGGACCTGCGTCTACCGGTGTAAGCGCCAGGTCATTGTTTATAATAAAATAAGTTCCCCCTGCAAGCGGTGTCTGA
This sequence comes from Niabella sp., assembly GCA_036384555.1. Classification (GTDB taxonomy): domain Bacteria; phylum Bacteroidota; class Bacteroidia; order Chitinophagales; family Chitinophagaceae; genus Niabella. The sequence goes on from DASVMC010000171.1 coordinate 6,032, forward strand.
TTTGCAACGGCAGTTGATATTTTTTCCTGCGTAAAAGCGCTGCTGCAGCAAAGCAGCAACAAGACGATAAATGCGGATTTCTGTATTTGTTTCATGGTGGATGATTTTTTATGATTAGGCATGGGGCGCTGTCTTCTTTTGAAGCGGATCAGCATGCGCCGGCATCTGCCTGCTTTTATTCCTTTTGCATCCGATCCGATATGAAAGTAGCACGTTTGTTACCGGTTGTTTTGCCCGAATGAGCCAAACAGGGTTATGGATGAGCGAAACAGGGTCATGAGCGAGCAGGGATTTTTGAGATTGCCCCGCAGGATACTACCTTTGAACCACATTACCGGCCTGCTTTTATGAAAGAGGTCCCGGAACAAAACCATCCTGATGATTACCCGGTTTTATAAAATGTCGCTGCTGACAGCCCTTGCGCTGTTCTTTTCTTTTCTTGCACCCGCGCAAAAGCCGGGACATGAAGCCATTGATTCCCTGTTGAAAGACCTGGTCGTTGCAAAAGAGGATACCGGCAAAGTGCAACTGCTGAATAAAGCCTGTCTCCAGTTAAGTTATAGCGATCCCAAAACCGCTACTTATTATGGCCACAAGGCATACCTGCTTGCTGAAAAATTAAAATGGGAAAAAGGCATGGCTGAAGCTACCCGTTATATAGCCGCTATAATGGTAGATGCTGCTAACGAAGATTCTGCTTTGTATTACCTGAACAGTTCCTATGAGTTATATAAAGAGCTGGGTGATGCAGAAGGTATGATCGCCAATATCTATAATACAGGAGCTTTCCAGCAGCATATCAGTCATTATTCCGAAGCAATGGCCTCCTTCTTCAAAGGGATTGATCTGGCTGAAAGATCAAAAAACAGGACATTACTGGCAAAAGGCTACAGCCTTGCTGCAACAGTGCTGGTACAACAGAAAGATTTTGAAAAAGCGCGGCAGTATTCTTTAAAAGCGCTGAATGTGTTCCGGACAATAAACCAGACAGATGGCGTACTTGAGTGTCTTGAAATGATTGGTTACGGTTATATGATGGAAAAGAGATTAAAAGAAGCCAAACCGTACTTTATAGAAGCGTTGCAGCTGTCAGACAGCATTCATAATGATTTAACCAAAGCAAAAATATACACACAGCTGGTCACCTATTCTGAATTTAATAACGAGCCCGATAAAAGATTAGAGTACCTTCAGAAAGCACAGACCATCTGGGACAGAATAGGCCCGTCCTCCCTTTATTCCATCGCCAATATTGCAAATATTGGCAGCTTTTACCTGGATCTATATACACAACCCGGGTTGCTGCAACAAATGCCGGACAGCATCAAACACAACAGGTCCCATTTTTTGGAAATAGCTGCAACGCAGGTAAGTAAAGCCATTGAATTAAGTAAGACTGAAGAAAACCCGGACCTCCTTTCCCAGCTTTATGAACTAAATGCACAGGTCTC
>DASVMC010000172.1:0-1760 GCA_036384555.1 Niabella sp.
TGGGATCATCGTCACCATAAAATGGGGCATTACTTTATCTCCAAAATCCTCCGGCTGCAGCGTATGGGCAAGCGCCGTTATTGCCGCCGGGGAAGCGTTACTGCCCAGGCGTTCCATAGCCGCCTGTAACCGCACCGGCTCCAGCAGTTGGGGATTCACCTGATAATAGGCATACAGACAGGAGCCGATCACAAAAAAAAGAAAAGAAGCCGGTATGTAAATCCAAACGCAAAGCCATATGGAACGGACCGCCTGGCGGGGTGTTCCGGCTGTATGATAGCGCTGCACATAATTCTGGTCCATTCCAAAATTGTTGAGATTTATGAAAAAACCATACAGCAATACCACCCAGAACGTAGAAGATGTGAAATCCGGCTTCAGGCTGCCCAGACTGAATTTGTGCTCCGCTGTTCCGATGGCAATGATCCTGTTCAGTCCGCCCTGCATGTTTCGGATGATCAGGTATAAGATCAACACAGCCCCTACTGTTTTCAAAATACCCTGCACGACCTCTGTCCAGATCACCGCTTCAATTCCACCCATTACGGTATATAATACAATACAGATACCTGTAATCAGCATGATCATTTTCATGTCATATCCGGTAAGCGCCTGCAAGGTAAGCGACAATCCAAAAAAAATAGACCCCATCCGGGCTATCTGGGTAAGGATAAAACAGACCACGGCATAGGTCCGGGCCCACGGTCCGAAGCGTTTTTCCAGGTTGGTGTAGGCCGATACCTCTCCGGTGCTCCGGTAGAAGGGTACAAAATATTTTGCCGCTATCAGGGCTGCCAGTGGCATGGATAAACTAAACGCAAACGCGTTCCAGTTTCCTCCAAATGCTTTTCCCGGCACACCCAAAAAAGTATTACTGCTCAGAAAAGTGGCATAAATAGAAAGGCCTATTGCCCAGCCGGGAATTTTTCCCGAAGCTTTGGTAAACTGCTCTTCACTCTTATTTTTCCTGGAAAAAAAATACCCAACGTAGATCATCGCTACCAGGTATACTATAATTACTGAAATATCTGCAATCGGCAACATCAAACGCTATTTTTAGATCATGGCAAATTATTATATTACAAACGTATAAAACAGAACGGTATCCTTTTTATAGAATATTGACAAGGAAGTATAAAATATTATCCCAAAATACATTTCAGGTTTTTTTACCTCTTTCAAAAGGCTTCAAAGGGTTGTTGGTCCCCATTATAACTTTTTTAGTCGTTATGCTTCATTTTCAATTGATTCTCATTCCTTTACAGTACCTCTAAAACCAAATACTTATGACGCTGAATCAATTTCTCCTGGCTGATGAAATGGCCCAGGTTGAGGCTGTATGGAGAGCGAAACTTGTTAAAGAAAAAGCGGATAAGGAATTTACGTATACGCTTTACCAGATCGACGATTTTTTTGTAAAAGTACGCTCCCGCAAAAAAGACATGTCCTTATGCAATTTTGAGTGCTTCGAAGACGAGCAAAGTGCTTTGATCGAAAAGTAAGGATTGTTAACTGCAGTCAGTATTACTGCTTTCTCAGGCTGTAAACCGGGCTCCCGCCGGCTGATCCAGCCCGGGTCCTTATGTTCAACCGGACTGCATACCCTGCTGCAAAATTTCCTGACAGGCTATTTACCTTATCGTTACTAATCCAGATGAAACACTTCTGTAAGCGGCACCGCAACCGGAGAGTCATCTGCATTGGTTTCCATGATATCGCGCATAAAGGTCCACCATCGCTGCAATACAGGATGTATTGTT
>DASVMC010000173.1:0-4240 GCA_036384555.1 Niabella sp.
CGGTTGTTTGGCGGAGATGGGGCCCAGACTGTATACCAGCAGCTGCCAAAAGCAGATAGCACACAAAAGCAGCTGCCCCTGGCTTTTATTTTCAGGAAATATGAAGCGCAGCTTTCCGGCTATCCCATCATCAGTTGTTCGGCTCCCAGCCCCAGGAGCGGTTATTATCAGCTGCAGGGTAATTATGATAAAAGTATGATCACAAACAGGGGGAAAACATTTTATGTAGATGCCTATACCGGCAGTACGCTGAATTTGTCGCCCCGCATCCTTAAAGATGCCCGCATGGCCAACACCAATCTTTCGCTCCACATTGGAACCTGGTACGGCCTGCCCGGGAAAATTCTTACTTTTATTGTTTGCCTAATCTGTACCAGTTTGCCTGTAACCGGTTTTATGATTTGGTTAAACAAGCGAAAAAAAATAAAAAACCGGCGAAGACCGGGCTGCCCCAACCTCCCGGCTTTTAAGGCTAAAAGTTTTTGAAAAGCAGCTGCCTGCCGGCTGCAGATCCGGAAGACAGGTGCTGCAATTCCGCTGTTCAGATGCGCATTCCAGTTCCTGGTTTAGACAGTTTTCCTTAAGACTTTATTATTTCAATCTTGATAGGGATGGATCTCACCGATCGTCCTGATCCGATCAAAAATTTATTTTTAGCGCTTCACATTATTTTATCCTGAATCAGCAGCTGCTATACGCCGTAAGGTGTTTCCCGTATCCTGTACGTGGTAAAATGAAAAAGTTTTACCTTCCGGTAATGGATCAGTTCTTTTTAACGGTTTCACAATATACAATCCTCTCTGAACAGAGTAAACAGGAGTTATCTGCCTGTTTGAAAAAGCTAGTGTTACCTAAAGGGCATATTCTTGTAAAGCCCGATACTGTTTGCAATTTTATTTATTTTATTGACAGCGGTTTAACGCGGACCTATTACCTGAAGGATGGAAAGGATATTACGGACTGGATCAGCGATGAGCATTCATTTGCCTGCTCTGTTATCAGTTTTATTACCCGCAAACCGGACAGGCGCGGTATTGAACTTTTAGAAGATGGGGTGCTTTATAGGCTCCATTATAACGATCTTACTGCTCTGTGCCTTAAACAGCATGATATTGAAACGCTGTTCCGGAAACTGGTAGCATCCGGCCTGATACAATTACAGCAAAAATTTGACGATCAGCATTTTTCAACAGCTTTAGAGCGTTACCGGGTACTGCTGCAAACCAATCCATCTTTTATACAACGGGTACCACTTGGTATGATTGCCTCCTACCTGGGTATAACCCAGGAAACATTGAGCAGGATCCGTTCGCAGATCTGATTTTTTGATAAATATCAAAGGAAGCATGCGTTGCTGTTTCGAACTTTGTGGTCAAAATATTCAGGTTATGTTAAACAGTATTCTTTGGGTTTTACAGGTATTTATTGCTATCATTTTTGTATATTCAGGTGTATGCAAAATGCTCTTGCCGGAAGAGAAATTGCTGGTAATAGGGCAAACAGGCGTTGAAGGGCTTTCCCCGTCATTGATCACGTTCATCGGTATTGCTGAAATAGCAGGTGCTATAGGATTGATTGCACCCATGGTGCTTCAGATTGCTACCTGGCTCACACCGGTTACGGCTCTTTGTCTTGCTTTGATCATGCCATTCGCAGCAAGAATACATTACAGGAGAAATGAGCCGGGGTGTGTCCGTAACAATGCGTTCCTTTTTCTGCTTTGTCTGTTCATAGCCTGTGGCAGAATATTCCTCAACTGATACCCGATCAATGGTTACAGGCATTTCCATATTGCTCTTTTCCGTTTTCCTGCTGCTTTCCATCTTCCATATGTACTGGAGTTTAGGCGGCCGGTGGGGAAAGGATGATGCGGTACCTGCCAGAAGCGATAACAGAAAGGTGTTTGTTCCTGGCAGATTACTCACCTTTATTATTGCCTTGGGATTGCTGGCGACCGGCTTTTTCCTGCTGCTGGCAGCGGGATTTTGGTATCTTCCTGTGGCGCCTTCTTTTTATAAACGGGGCATATGGATGATTGCCGTTATTTTCCTGGCAAGGGCTGTGGGCGATTTCAAATATACGGGCTTCTTTAAAACCGTTACAGATACCCGGTTCGGGAAAAAGGATACAAAATATTATACACCGCTGAGTTTTATGATTGGTCTATTGGCAATAGTACTGGCGATTCTTTGAAGTTGCGGATCTCCGGATTTCTTTGCAAGCAGAGGATCCTGACATTGTCAAAGAGATAGCCTTCGGTGAAGCAGTTGCTTCGCTCGCTTGCTTTCAGGCAGCACTTCGGCTCGATCCGGTAGCCGTCGGATAACGTTCCCGGTCGGATTTCATTTTCATTCACTTACAGCACTTGTCATTAACAGCCCGTCCGGATGGAACGAACGGGCTTGATAATGACGAACCCTCTTGATCGCTAAACGCAGTGGCAAGTAGAGGTGTAAAGTGTTGGCTGGCTTTTGCTCTTCTCATAAATTAGTCAACAGCAAGTACAAAGCGGCTGTTTTCTACAGAGCTCAACCGGATGTTTTTGATTTTCTGGTATTTTTCAGAATTATAGCACTCAAGCGCCAGCTCCCTGGAGGGGAACAGGACAATAGCATTAATCTGGCTATGCGTTCCTTCTACCGTGGTAGCCTGACTATCTGAAAACAGAACCGATGCTCCATAAGCGGGCAGCAGCTTCGCCACCTCGCTGGCGTAAAGTTCATATCCTTTTTGATCTACCACATCGTAACTGATAATATAATATGCTGACATTTATAACAGGGTTTAATTAATAAATATATTCCGGAGGTGTATGCCCGTTGCATCGTAAATACATCACAGCCTGCCCCCGGTGGTGGGTGACATGATCCAGGGTGGCATGAAATCCCTGGATTTCCGCCGCGGCAGTCAGCGAAAGCTTTTTACACGTTGTTTCAAGATCCTGAAAAACCTGTACAAGATATTCCAGGAGCTCTTTCTTGTTACCTTTAGCCGCCGGCGGTTGCCAATCTGTTTCTTTTCCGAGGAGATAGTTGGCTTCCCACCACTGGACGCCATACCCGATATGATTCAATAGAGCTGCAAAATCCCAGACTGCGCCTTCGGGTTTAAATGAATATTCTTTTTCAGGCATTGCTGCTGCAACTGCCAGTGTGTAGCTTCCCGCTCTGTTTAATGTTTCTAATAGCTGTTTTTTCATTGTATAAAAATTATTGACCCAAAACTATTGCCGGGGTCAGGAAACCACTTTAGAAATCTTGCTCTTTTTTAAAAGGTATTTAACCAGGGATGCGGATCTGGTGCCGGTATTTCAACGGGGAATGTCCGAATCGTTCGGAAAATGTGGCGGAAAAGTGTTCTGCACTTTTGAAACCGGATAAAAAGGCAATATCAGTTATCGGACTGGACGTGATCTTCAGGAGCAGCTCTGCATTTTTTAATCGTACAGACAGCAGGAAAAAATGTGGGGAATATCCTGTAAAGGTTCTAAAGATGCGGCTGAAGTGAAAGGGGCTGATACAACAGGCTGCAGCAATGTCGGTTAGCGATATATCTTCAGCAAAATGCTGCATCATATAATCTTTTGCCTGCTCCACAGTGCCAAGGTGATTTTTCTTCATGCGTGGCGGAAGGCTTGTCTGGATGGCTGAAGTTACCACATTCAGGGTTTTGCTTAAGATGTCTAAAACAATAAGATCTAATTCCAGCCGGTCGGTTTTGTTCGATAATAGCCGTGACAGCAGGTAATGGTGCAGCAATTCTGTATCAGCAGTAGTATGGATCTGCAGAGAATGAATATCCGGATCTGATAAAAAGTTATGATGCCGGTAATGCTTTTTTATTTGTGTGTAAAAATCCCTGGTAAACTCAATGATAGTGCATTCATCCGGTATTTCATGAATATGTGTAACCGTATGCTCATATCCGGGTTTTGTAAGCAGCACCCTGCCGGTGTGTGCATCAAATGAATTCCGGAAAACATTGAACAGGAAATTGCCTTTTCTCACAAAGCTGATTGAAAAGGTATCCACATATTCCGGCTTCGAAGTAGCACAATCTGTACAACGGCACTTAAAATCGAGTACCTGATAAAAACCTGATCGGTATAAAGTTGTAATATCAGCTTCCATATAAGGATGCACTTTATTTGCTATTGCCGGGAGGAGCTTTCCTGCGAAAGTACATAAATGCGTTTTGTTAACAAATTGGACGACCAAAAACAGGAGTTCCCGCGGGTTGG
>DASVMC010000174.1:0-5569 GCA_036384555.1 Niabella sp.
ATAAATGGTTCCCGCAGCATCCTTTCCTACATGATCATAGTGCGCGGTAATAAAAAGGTATTCATTTTTTTTATCCGTTCCCTCCACAACCGCCAGTACATTGGAAGCAGTGGCAATCCCTTTATCCAGTTTATAATGGATACCGATAGAAGCTTTTGTGATCTCTGATGTTGCCTTACCATTATCTAATGCCCCAATAACTTCTGCAAAAGAATGACCGCTTGATTTTTCAACAACATTTTTTCCAATAAAGAAAACAGGTGCCTCTTTTGGACGGTCATTTCCCGTCCATGACGGACGGTATGAAACAGTACTTCTTCCGCGGGCGGGCAGCTCTTCTACAGCAATCAATATTGCAGCGGCTCCTTTTTTGCGCGCATTTCTTATTTTAACCATTAATGAGGTAGCTGACAGACGTCCCTGCTGCGATGGTGTAAATCCCTTGGGAGCACCGGCAAACAATACTACCAGCTTTCCTTTTACATCAATACCTGAATAATCATCCCGGTCTTTGTCTACAATTCCATACCCGGCAAACCCATACTCGTCAAACTGCAGATCAATACTTTCTCCATTGGTAAATAAAGGGCTGATATCTTCAAATGCCTTGAAACGATCGCTGTTGATCGATAAATCGAGAGCCGCCAGGGAATCTTTTGACAATTCAAATGTTTGCCGGTAATTACCGTTATTACCAGGTGTAAGTCCTAATTTCCTGAAATGATCGGTAATATAGGTTGCCGCTTTTTCCAATCCGGCAGAGGGGGTATTCCGGCCTTCCATTTCAGCACTGGCTATAACCGACAAATGTTTCTTCAGATCTTCCGGTGTTATTGTTTTCGCAAAGGCTGCCGGATCTGATTTTTTTTGTGCACAGGTAGCAGCGCTCACTAACACTGCTATTGCAAAAAGGGATTGCTTGATCATATGCATATTTTTAATTTTGATATACACCTCCTTTACAGGTGTTCCTATAACGCGGAGATCCGATTTTTCCAGTTGTAAATAAGGAATCAGCAACTTATCTTAGCAACCCTTGCCGCATGCCGGCCACCTTCAAATTCAGTGGCAATAAAGGTGGCTACTACTTCTTCAGCCACCGCTTCAGTAACAAACCGGGCTGGTATACAAAGAACATTGGCATCATTATGCTTTCGGGCAAGCTCTGCAATTTCCTGCTCCCAGCAAATGGCAGCTCTTATCCCCTGATGCTTATTAGCCGTGATAGCAACGCCATTTGCGCTTCCGCAAAGCAGGATGCCAAATGCATAGTCACCGCTTTCTACAGCGGCCGCCACTGGATGCGCAAAATCCGGATAGTCGGCAGAATCTGAAGAATAGGTGCCAAAATCCTGAAAAGACAGCCCTTTTCCTTCCAAAAAAGAGATCAGCAATTGCTTATACTCAAAGCCTGCATGATCTGCACCAATGGCAACAGGCTTCTCAATATCAAAACTTGTATTCATGGTTGTACGATTTTGTTAACTCCATTCTTCTGTTTGCTCCTCGTCAGCTTTCTGCACCTTGGAAGCCACCGAAATACTGGCTTCATACAACAGGTAAAGCGGAATTGTTACGATCATCAGGCTGAACGGATCTGTAGAAGGTGTAATAATGGCTGCAGCGGTAATAATTACTACAAAAGCATGCCGCCTGTACTTACGTAAGAATTTAGCGGTAACAATACCGATCTTCGCCAGTAACAGCACCAGTAACGGCATCTGGAACAATATACCGATACCTGCAGTGGTATAAATAAGGTTTTCCAAATAATCTGAAAAGAGCGGAACGATCGCAATTTGGGAGCTCAGTTTATAGTTAAAATAAAAATTCACCATAAAGGGCGTTAAAATAAAGTATCCGAAAAGCACCCCTACGAAAAACAGAATGGCAACCCAGAAAATAACGCCACTCGTCTGTCTTCTTTCCTTGTTAGACAATGCCGGCCGCACAAACTTCCATAACTCCCAGAAAACATAAGGAAAAGCAACAATAAATCCACCTACAAATGCAATGGTAAAGGAAGAAATGAACTGTCCCGTCATTGCCGTTTCCTGAAATTTAACATTCGTTGCGTTCAAACAAAGCGAATCAATATGCAGCTTCTGGCCCAGCCAGCAGAACCATTTTGCGGCAACAAAATCCGGCTTGGTAGGCGCCATTATTATAATGTCAACAATCTCATTGATATAGATAAAGATTACTATAGCACAAATAAGAATCGCAATAATAGAACGGATTAAATGCCAGCGTAAAACTTCCAGGTGATCAATAAAAGACATCTCTTCTTCATTATCACCACTTCTTTTCTTTAAAAAATCCAGTAAAGCCATTGTTTATTAAAATGGGGACAAAGATGCATATAAAATGCGCAAAAAAAAGGCTTTATTGACCCTATTTTAATTTTTTCATTTTTACCATCTCTATCCGTGTATCACTAACAGCAAGAATATCAAACTCAAAATCACCAATAATGATCCGGTCCTTTTGTACAGGTATCGTTTCATAAAAATTGATGATGTAGCCCGACAATGTTTCAGAGTCTTCTACATTCTCAAACTCAAAACCATACTTTTTTTCCAGATAATCCAGTTCAAGCCGGCCGGAGAAAATGTATTCATCTTCTGAGATCCGTTTCTCAACAAACAGCTGGGTATCGTATTCATCCCATATCTCACCAAACAGTTCTTCCAGTATATCTTCCATTGTAATGACCCCCGCAGTTCCGCCAAATTCATCCACCACCCAGGCTATACTCTTGGATTCTTTACTGAATTTGTTGATCAATCCCACGGCAGTCATGCTTTCCGGTACGGCTATAATGGGGATCAGGATATTCTCTATATGATCCGGCCGCTTAAACATATCCAGTTCATGCACAAAACCCAGGATATTGTCAATATTCGATTCATAAACAATGATACGGCTGCGTTTGGTTGCCACAAATTTCTTTGCAAGGAGCTCTACTGAATCATTGATCTCAACTGCAATGATCTCTTTACGCGGAACCATGCTTTGCCGGATCTTAATTTTTGCCAGTTCCTGAGCATTCTCTAAAAGATGGGTGCTGGTCTCTTCCCGGAGGGTTTTACGGCTGTCGCGGAACATGAACTGCAGGTCATTCCGTACAAACGGTGATTTGTTTTTATCCAGGCGTACATTAAATACATATTTCAGTATCCAGTTCGCCATTCTGAAAAGTGCCGCTGTAATGGGATAGAACAGCCAGATAAAAAAATTGATGATTACCGCAAGGCCGCTCAGCAAAGGGCTGCTGTTTGCCCGGAAAACGGCTCTGGGAATGAACTCTACGAACAGCAGGATCACGATGGTATTAAAAGCAATTTCCAGCACTATCTGCCAAAAACGGGAATCAATACCCATTTTTTGCCAAAAGGGGATCAGTACCTCACTGGTCTGCAAAACAAAAATGGTGAGCGCTACAATATAGCCGATCACCGTAGTTCCCCAAAAAACTGCGGGTGCATCAACAAACTTACCCAGCAGGCGTCCTGTTAAACTGCCCTGTTTCCGCTTCAGCTCAATACTCAGCCTGCTGACACTGAAAAAGGCCATTTCTACTCCTGCAAAGAAGATCATGAACAATAAGGATGCAATCCACATTATGAGCTGCCATTCCATAGGATAAAGATATGTAAAACTGCTGTTTTTATACTTTTTGTTATTCCTTAATTCCCAGGAAACGCTTCACGATCCCCTCAGCTTCCGCACACGCTTCCTCCAGGTCATCATTGACCACTATTTTATTAAAGTGATTCATAAAGGATAGTTCATATTCTGCTTTATTCAACCGGGTCTGCAAGGATTCCTCGCTTTCACTGCCCCGGGAAATGAGCCTTCTTCTCAATTCTTTTACAGACGGGGGTTCTATAAAAATGGAAAGGCTTTCTTTTGGATATTGCTGCTGCACATGTATGGCCCCTTTTACATCAATATCAAGTAACGGATACTTTTGCAGGTTCCACAATCGATCCAGTTCACTTTTTAATGTACCGTAATATTTTCCTTCGTAAACCATTTCCCATTCAATAAATTCATTCCTTTTGATCTTTTTCTGAAATTCTTCCGGGCTTATAAAATAATAATCTTTCCCGTTTATTTCTCCTTCCCGGGCTTTCCTGGTGGCCGCAGAAATAGAAAACGACAGCTGTGGAATGCTGCCGAGCAAATAGCGGGTAATAGATGTTTTACCGGCGCCCGACGGTGCTGTGAGAATAACGATCTTGTTCTGTTCTTTTGAACCCTGCGCTGCGGGTGCGTAAAAAAAGGGTCGTTCGGTTACATTCATGCCTGTGCAAAATACTAAAATATTCTACATGAATTAAGTTTACGGCTAAAAAGGCCTTGCGGTGCTTCAGGAAGGCTTCCGGCCAGCCTCAAATCCCATTTGCGCCGGTAAACTGCTTTGGAGGATGACGGGATAGAATCCGATCACCTACTGGTTGCCTGTCTTACCAGGCAGGTTTCTATATAAAACCGCACAACCGGGTATTAATTTAATACCCGTCTATAATAGGGACAACAGACAGATTACCTTTTTTCTGCCTAAAAACCTTTATCCGTGGTTTCGTATTTGCTCAGGGAAGGGCATTCCTGGGTAGCTTGTTTGTCTACCAGGATATAATAGGTGGGAATTTTTTTAGTGATCCATTTATCAAGAACTTCACCCCGCTTTTGCTCCAGTGCCAGGTCTGCGATCTTGGCATAGTCATCTACCAGGTTCAAGCGGTGTGGCTCCGTTTTTGATTTCAGATATACCAGCCGTACTCCCTTTTTACCCTGATCGTTTGTAAACTCAACCGGTTTGGAAAGGTCGCCCACCTTCATGTCTTTAATCGTATTGACCATATCCTTATCCAGCGCGTCAATGGTAACATAGGTTGATCCGTCCCTGTTTAAAACATAGGGACCATAATTCTTTACATTTTCATCATCGCTGTATTTATAGGCAGCGTCTTTAAAATTTATTTTTTTATTTTCTATTTCTGTCCGAACGCTATCCAGTGTTTTTTTAGCAATAGCCAGCTCATTTTCTGTTACAGGAGGGATACGTAAGATCATTTTGATCTTTGCTACATCACCCCGGCGGCTAACCTGCTGTATTAAAAAATACCCAAAGCGGTTAGACTTTACCGGCAATGCTATTTCCCCGGATTTTAAGCGGAATGCTGTTGAAAGGAATACAGGATCCCAGGTGCTTTTATCGGACCGGTTTACTTCATAAGTGCCACCACGCTCACGGCTTCCCGGGTCTTCTGATACCCTTTTTGCCAGGGCTTCAAAAGTTGTAGTACCCGACTCTATCTGTTTTTTATAGCCGAGCATTTCATTATAAATATAATCTTCCACATCCTTTGAAGCCGGGGGTAACAATACAATCTGCCCAACTTCCAGTTCAGATTCCAGGAAGGGTAAACTGTCTTTAGGGATTTTATCAAAATACGTTTTTACCTCGGTTGGTGTAATGTGCACTTCGTTTACCACCTTTTTGCGCATCGCATCGCTCAGCATCTGTTCCCTGATCAGGGGACGCTGATCGTCTTTCAGC
>DASVMC010000175.1:0-11390 GCA_036384555.1 Niabella sp.
GTTACGCTGGAATTATATTGAAGCTAAAGTAAAAAGAGTCCTCTATGCAAAATACAATCTGGGATTAAACCAGCTGGATCCTGTCAGCACCGATCATCTTACAGAAGATCTGAATGCTACCACTAATGATATCCGTCAAAAGATTGCACAAAAAGCATTAACCATTGTAAATATGGTAACCCCGGACGGGTTCCGTAATGACTTTTTTACCCTACCCTTAAAAGGTAAAAAAATTGCCTATGTCGCTTTTACAGATGATGCACAAACTGCACTGGGCAAGCGCCTCCAAAACGATCTGAACGCGGATATTTATTCTATTAATTATAATGACGCTACCGGTAAAGGCGGCACTGTTGTAAAAAAAATCACCGATGGAAAATACGATGCTGTAATTATCGGGTTTCATGACGTTGCGCTCAGAAAGGGAAGCAGCAATTTCGGCATCTCAAAAAATGCGCTTCAAAACTGGTATAGCCTAAATCAGAAAAACGCTGTGACAATGGTCTTTGGTAATCCATTGTCGCTCACTAATTTTTGCACAGCCAGCTCTTTGGTAGCAGTCTATGAAAATGACAGTATTTTTCAAAATGCAGCCGCCGATTGGCTGGAGTCCAAATTTGCAGCAACCGGTAAGCTGCCGGTTACTGTTTGCAACTGGAAGTTTGGGACAGGGCTGGTACAGGAGAATACGGAAAGCGGGTTTATGCGGCCTATAGATGATGCGCGTTTTGCGGCCGTTGACTCTATTGCTCAAGAAGGTATTCAAAAGAAAGCTTACCCGGGCTGTGTTGTTTTAGCTGCTAAAGACGGCAAGATCGTTTTTTATAAGGCTTTTGGCAATTATGAATATAATGCGGCCCACCCGATGCAGCTTAGCAGTATTTTTGACCTGGCTTCCGTTACAAAGGTCTCCGCTACCACAGTTTCTGTAATGAAGCTATATGAGGAGGGCAAAATTGATCTTAAAAAAAGACTGGAAGATTACCTTCCCTGGACCAAAAAGACCGATAAGGCAAAGCTGACCTTAGAAGATATCATACTGCATCAGGCAGGGATGGTGCCATTCATTCCTTTTTATAAACAAACGCTGAACCCGGATGGCACCGTAAGAAATGACCTGTATAGAACAGCCCCTTCCGAAGGCTTTACCACGCAGGTGGCAAGAGATCTTTATATCCGCAATGACTATAAGGATACCATCTGGAAAGAGATACTGGAAAGCCCTGTGACCCCGCCCGGGAAAAAATACGTTTACAGCGATAATGATTTCTGGTTCCTTGGTAAAATTGTAGAGGCCATTACAAAAATGCCGCTGGAAGAATATGTGCAAAAGACCTTTTACCGGCCTATGCATATGGCGACTACCGGTTTTCATCCGCTGGAGCGGTTCCCGCTTGATGCGATTGTGCCTACAGAAGAAGAAGCACATTTCCGTCACCAGTTGATCCAGGGTACCGTACATGATGAAGGCTCTGCCCTGGGAGGAGGCGTAGCCGGTCATGCCGGGTTATTTTCCGACGCCTATGATCTGGGTAAACTCTATCAAATGCTCTTAAACGGAGGTGAACTGAACGGACAACGTTTTTTAAAGTGGGAAACCATACAATACTTTACAGCCTATCACAGTTCCATCAGCCGCAGGGGTTATGGTTTTGACAAGCCGGAAAAGGATAACGCCACCAGCGATGATCCTTACCCCGGCAAATATGTTTCTCTGCAAACTTACGGCCATACGGGCTTCACGGGCACCTGCGTATGGGTTGATCCCAAATACAATATTCTTTATATTTTTCTTTCCAACCGCGTATATCCAACAAGAGATAATCCAAGACTCAGTAGTCTTTCCATTAGAAGGAATATTCTCGATTCATTGTATACAGCATTGATTCCCAACCTCTAAATCACCTGTTTTTCGTACCTTTGCAAATCGCCTTTCTAAAGGCGATCGTATTAATTTCTGTACCCATGAAAAAAGGGGGGTTGTTGGCAGCGTTCATCACAGCTGTTTTGGTAAGTAACGCTCAGTCCTCCTACAAACAAGCAATAGGCGCCCGTTTAAGCAGTAATACCCGTTATGATGCCTTTGCCGCTTCCTACAAGTTTTTTGTAACGCATCCGGGGGCCATTGAACTGAATCTGGGCGTTGGCGGAGATAATTACCGGTACAACGGGCATGACAGACGCGCTTTCGGAATCAACTTTGCAGGTACTTACCAGCATCATTTCGATATAAAACCCGTTCCGGGTCTAAAATGGTTTATCGGCGGCGGTTTAACAATGTTTAACAGCAGCGCCAAGCTGGATCATTATGAAGGTTTTGGCCTGGGTATTTATCCAACAGGCGGGGCTGACTACAAATTCGCTAAGATCCCATTGAACCTTTCGGCTGATGTACGGCCTACTTTTCATATTACTGCCCCGGACAGTTATGATACGTTTTATCCATACGTTGGTATCGCAGCACGTTATACCTTCTGATAAGGTTTGTCATTTATCGGTGATTTCTTTGTGCCATTTTCTGCCGGAAGGCACCAACGCAGGAACGGGCGACTACCACCGGCAGTAAAGACGCGTGCAACACTACCTTATACCCGGCAGCATTTCCCTGCACCTCCAAAATGTGACTCATATTGATTACAAACGACCGGTGACAGCGGAATAACTGGGAAAAGGCTTCATTGGCTTCTGTAAAATCATTTAAGGTACTTCTTATAGTAAGCGTCAATACTTTATCATCTTTCAGCATTTGCAGTTCCAGGTTATTCCCTTTTGATTCGGCATATAAAAAGTCATTGATCCGGATAGCAGTATCCAGTTTGGGGATTTTCAAAAAAGCGGCTGCAGGTAGTTGTCTGACCGGTTCCCTGTTTTGCGTCTGCACCTCTTTCAGGTGCTCATTAAAAGCAGCTACTTCTCTCAAATGATGTCTTAACAGATAATTATGGCGTCCGAATGTAGCGATAATATAAGGGAGTATTCCGATGGCAATAGCCAGGAAAAAAGACCGGGTCAGGCTTGCATCCTTTGGAGCCAGTGTTCCGCGTAAATGATTGATCAGCCATATTGTAAGCCCAATGCTAAAGAACTGGTAAACCATTACGATAAGCTCTTTTCCTAATGTCCATTTTTCCGGCCGGAACCAACCCCGAAAGCTCAGGAGCCACAATGCATTCAGGCTCATAGCTAAGAAAGCGCCCCCCGCATATACAGCAGCAGTGATATAAGGATTCCCTTCTATATTTCTTTCTCCGATCTTAAAAGGTTGTAAAATGCTTAGTATTAAAAAAACTACTATCACAATGCCCAGCACTGTACGAAAATAAATACGCAGGTTCCCGTACCCCGGGTGTGGTTGCTTTAAAATATGGTTTAGCCTGTTCAAAAAAATGGTTTAGAAACGAAAATAATATTTTTTGTTGCTAATACTTCCTGTGTAGTTATAAAACAGCTTTGAAATACATCACAGAAGCTTGCGGCCCGTCACAGTTTTTTGTTATCTGTCACAAACCCTTGCTATCCACCCACAAAACAGGGAATCCGTTGATTCCCATATTATTATTGCACTGTCAACCTGCCGGGCTTTTATTAAAAAACCGGCTTCCTAAAAAATACTAAAGACCCGGTTTTATGAAAAAAGTCACTTATTCTTTGATCTTAACAATCCTTGCCATCCCCCTACCTGGCTGTTATAAGGCCAACCCTAAGAGCTATCTGCCAGATCAGCTATCAGGGTTGTGGTCACAGACCTCATTACATTACAAAGCCTATAAAGGAGCTGAACTTATTGAAGAATACACGGAAGCTGCCAAAGACGATAAGCAGATCACCATCCTGTTTTATAAAAACGGAACCTTTGAAACTGATGAGCGCAGCCGGGAAGATGGTAGATGGGAAGTAACCGAACATATAACGGGAACCTGCCGGTACATTCCTGACACCGGAACACTGATCATGGAAGACAAGACAAACGGGGCGTACTCCGAAACAAAAGTATTAACCCTTACCGGTCAGCAATTGACCCTTTCACAATCAGCGGCGCCTGCATCTCATAATCCTAAAGCTGACAAAGAACTATTTATAGCTGATTTTACGAGAGGCCCTTTTAAATAAATATACCTGCCATGCAAAAACGAATATTCTTTTTTATTTTACTGGCCGTTGCTAACAGTTCCACAGCCCAGACTGTAAAAAGAACAGCGCCTTACAGGCAGGCGTTGGGAATACGGGCCAATGTATTGGGAACAAAAGCCTATGACTGGCTTTCAGGATCTTATAAAATGTTTTTTTCACCCCGCTCAGCAGTGGAGCTCAATGCAGGTGTTTCTTATGAAGAGTATATACTAAGGGATCAACAGGAAAATCGCACAGCGGTACAGGTTTATCACCCTTTTTTCGGCTCCGTCTCTTACCAGTTACACATACCCTTGAAAGGAGGGCTGAGTTTTATAATTGGGGCACAGGGCCATGTCCGCATCCTGAAAGACGATCTTTCCAACTATCCGGGTTATGCGCCTCCGCCGGATGACCCTTATACAAAAACATTTGAAAACGCAGCCACCCAATTCAGTTTTGGATTTGGGCCTGTGGGCGGATTTGATTTCAAATTCCCGAAAGCGCCCATTGATCTTACGCTGGATCACCGGCCGGCCT
The DNA here is from genome assembly GCA_036384555.1 of Niabella sp. Lineage (GTDB taxonomy): Bacteria > Bacteroidota > Bacteroidia > Chitinophagales > Chitinophagaceae > Niabella. Next base: position 4,651 of record DASVMC010000175.1, read on the forward strand.
TTTTAAATATCAACCGCCAAAATGATGGCGAAGTGGAGTTGTTAAATATAGCTCTGGCTGTACGCGTTACTTTTGGTCACTAGGAACCACTACCCCTTTCCGGCTCCGGTTGATCTGCCGGTAATACCTTTTAAATTTAACCGGCGGAATCATGCAAATAGGAGCACAAGTTATATTTTTGCGGTTTCGTGAAGCCAGAAGTCACAATAATACCCGCTGATATTTCAGACCGGTTCTCCAAACCGGGCGTATGTGTCATTATTCCTACTTATAATAATGCTTCCAGTATTGAACAGGTCGTTAGGGATGTATTGCAATACACGCCGCAGGTTATTGTAGTCAATGATGGTTCTACCGATGATTCGGCAGCTATTTTACAAAAGTTCCCGGTAACTGTTGTTGCTTATAGCACCAATAAAGGCAAAGGGTTTGCCTTGCGCACCGGTTTTAAAAAAGCAATTGAGCTGGGCTACTCATTTGCCATCACCATTGATTCGGACGGACAACATTTTGCAAAAGACCTTCCGCTGTTTTTAAATAAGCTGGAGCAGGAAGGCCCGTCCCTTATCATGGGCAGCCGGAACATGGCTACCGCTGACAATGTACCGGGCAAAAGCAGTTTCGGGCACAAATTTTCCAATTTCTGGTTTAAAGTAGAAACGGGGATCGACTGCCCCGATACCCAGACCGGCTACCGGCTGTACCCGTTAGGCCCTATTAGTAAAATGCGGTTAGTTACGCACAAATATGAACTGGAAATTGAAGTGATCGTGCGCCTGGCCTGGGCAGGGGTACCGGTAACTTCGGTTCCTATTACCGTTTATTATCCTCCAAAGGAAGAGCGCATCACGCATTTCCGGCCCTTTAAGGATTTCAGCCGTATCAGCGTATTAAACACCGTATTGGTGCTGATCGCCTTTATATATATAAAGCCGCGCGATTTTTTCCGGCGCTTTACAAAAAAAAACTGGAAGCAGCAGCTAAGGCAGCTGATATTAAATCCCAACGAATCAGCCGTCACAAAAGCCAATTCAATGGCTTTTGGTGCATTTATGGGCATTGTTCCAATATGGGGTTTTCAACTGCTGCTGGGGATACCACTGGCACATTTCATGAAGCTGAACAAAACGCTGTTTATTTTAGCAGCCAACATCAGTATTCCGCCCATGATACCGCTCATTGTTTTTTTAAGTTATAAAATGGGGAAGCCCTGGATGGGAAGCCGTGCCGTGGACATCTCTTTTACAAAACAGCTTACATTAAAACATATGGGTCAAAACCTGGAACAATATCTTTACGGCAGCCTGACGCTGGCGGTTCTTGCCGCCCTCCTTTTTTGGCTGATGACCTTTATATTTTTAAAGCTGACTAAAAAAGGCAAAACCCTCCTTGGTAACTCTAACCATGAATAAGTAAAAACCGATGCAGTCTTTTTTTATTTCCATATATGATTTTTTAAGACCGAGGAAGTCGTTACTGTATTCATTATTTTTTGTAACGCTGGCCGTGTTCCTGTTCTTTGCCAGCCGGATAAGATTTGTAGAAGACGTTTATGCCATCATTCCCAAAGATCAGAAAACGGAAAAACTGACGCAGGTCTTTGAGAACTCAAAGTTTGCCGACAAACTGGCCATTATGGTATCCTTAAAAGATACCGGCCGTACAGCAGCAGACAGCCTGGTAAGCTATACAGATGCCCTGGCAGACGCATTGCAGCAAACGGCAAAGCCTTATATCAAAAATATCAGGTACAAAGTGGAAGATGATTTTACGATGGCACTGTTCCAGACCATCCAGGAACATCTTCCCGTTTTTTTGTCAGAAAAGGATTATGCAAAGATCGATACGCTCCGGCAGCCGGAGGTATTACAAACAACACTGGCAAATGATATTAAATTATTAAGCGCGCCCACGGGCTTTGCCATCAATGATGTGATCCGTAATGACCCGAGTGGTATTTCGTTCCTGGCATTGAAAAAATTACAGCAACTCCAGTTTGATGATAATTTTGAGCTGTACGATAATCATATCATCACGAGGGACAACAAAACCATGCTGTTGTTCATTACGCCCGTATATACAGCTGGTAATACCGGCATGAATAAACGCTTTTTTAATATCCTGGATCATACCATTGATTCGTTACGGCGGCAGCACCTGCAGATACAGCCCTATTATTTTGGCGGGGCGGTTGTTTCCGAAGGTAACGCCACCCAGCTAAGAAAGGATACGCTGTTAACACAGGGCATTACCATAGTATTCCTGGTACTGTTCATTGCTTTATATTTTAGAAAGAAAAGAGCGCCGGTGCTGATCCTGGTACCGGTTGTGTACGGGGCCGCCTTTTCACTGGCCCTCATCTATCTGATCAAAGGCAGTATTTCCGTGATCGCCTTGGGCACGGGATCTATTGTGCTGGGGATCGTTATCAATTATTCGCTGCATGTTTTTAATCATTACCGTCATACAGGTGATGTGCGGCAGGTGATCAAGGATCTTTCTTTTCCGCTGACCATCGGAAGCTTTACCACCATCGCCGGTTTCCTGTCGCTCCAGTATGCTACTTCCGATATGCTGAAGGACCTCGGGTTGTTTGCAGGGTTTAGCCTGGTAGGAGCCGTTATCTGTTCGCTGGTATTCCTGCCGCATTTCCTGGGCAGATCGGCACAAAGCCCCGCAGGGCATCATTCCTGGCTGGACAAGCTGGCCGAAGTAAGGCCGGAAACCAATAAATGGCTGGTGGCGCTCATTTTTGTACTGACCGTTGTGTTCCTGTTTTATATGAAAAAGGTGCAGTTTGAACCAGACATGACGCAGCTCAATTATATGTCGAAGGAGCTGAAGCAGGCAGAAGCAAAACTCAACAGCATCAGCGGGTCTTCCTTAAAGTCTGTTTACCTGGTGGCAGAAGGGAACAGCTTGGAAAATGCCCTCAGCAGAAGCGAGCAGCTGCAAAATACCATAGACAGTTTTAAAGCTACCGGGCAAATCAATACCAGTGCGGGTGTTGCCTCCTTGCTGCTGTCCGACTCCTTGCAAAAAAAACGGATCGGGCGCTGGAATGCTTACTGGACACCGGAAAAGAAACAACAACTGCTTTCGGATATAAAAGCGCAGGGTAGCGCATTAGGCTTTAAAACGGATGCTTTTGGCAATTTTGAACAATTATTGAATACCGCTTTCACACCGGTTAATAAAGAGCAGCTACAGGACATCCGCAGCACTTATCTTGATGACTATATTACGGAACAGTCCGGCCACGCTTCGGTGGTTACACTTTTGAAAGTACCGGAACAGCAGAAGCAAACCGTCATCAATACGCTTGAAAAAGAGGACAATACCGTCATCTTAGACCGCCAGTACCTGGCCAACCGGTTAACGGGTATGGTTAATGATGATTTCAACCGTATTGCATGGATCGTATCCATCCTGGTGGCAGTGGTATTGTTTCTTACATTCGGAAGGATCGAATTAATGCTGATAGCTTTCATCCCCATGCTTATCAGCTGGGTATGGATACTGGGCATTATGGCCATTGCTGGTATTAAATTCAATATTGTAAACATCATCGTATCTACACTTATATTCGGCCTGGGCGATGATTACAGCCTGTTTGTAATGGATGGCCTTTTGTCAGAATATAAGACCGGTAAAAAATTATTGGGCTCCTATAAATCGTCTATCCTGCTTTCTGCTATTACCACCATTGCAGGGCTGGGTGTATTGGGTTTTGCAAAGCACCCCGCGCTGAAGTCCATTTCCTTTATTTCAGTTACCGGTATTCTCTGCGTGGTATTAATGTCGCAGATATTAATACCCTTTCTCTTTAATCTTTTCATTAAAAGCAGGATCAAACGGAAATTCCACCCCTGGACGCTCTGGAGCTGGCACCGTTCTTCTTTTTCATTTGTGTACTTTGCGTCCACCAGTTTATTGCTGACCCTTGTTGGTTTTTTCCTGGTAAGGCTGAACCCTTTTAACAAAGAAAAAGGAAAATATATTTACCATGTATTGCTGTCTAAATTCTGTATGTCGGTACTGTATATCATGGGAAATTTCCGGAAAAAGATCAATAATCCGCTGCACGAGCAATTCAAAGAGCCTGCGGTGGTTATTGCCAACCACCAATCCTTCCTGGATATTTTAAAAATGGCGATGCTGAACCCCCGGCTGATCTTACTGACCAACCGCTGGGTCTGGAGATCGCCGGTATTTGGCTGGGCCATCCGCATGGCCGATTTTTACCCGGTTGCCAATGGTATTGAAAACAGTGTGCCGCTGCTCAAAACACTTACGGACAAAGGCTATTCCATCGTGGTATTCCCGGAAGGTACCCGCAGTACGCGGCCGCCTATCAAACGCTTTCATAAAGGTGCCTTTTACCTGGCGGAAAAATTGCACCTGGATATGGTACCGGTATTATTGCACGGCCTGGGATATACCATGACAAAAGGTGATTACTTATTAAAGAACGGTCCCATTACGGCGCAATACCTGCCCAGGATCAAAGCAGATGATCTGAGTTGGGGAAGTTCTTACCAGGAGCGTACCCGGTCTGTTTCAAAATATTTCAGGGAACAGCATACACAATTAACAAAAGAACTGGAGCAGCCAAAATATTTCAGGGAGCACCTGTTCTTTAATTATATTTATAAAGGCCCGGTGCTGGAATGGTATTTAAAAATAAAACTGCGGCTGGAAAATTACTATCAGCCCTTTCATGAGCTGATGCCGCCGGAGGGCAGCATTTTAGACCTGGGCTGCGGCTATGGCTTTATGAGCTACATTCTTTACTGGAGCAGCCAGGAAAAACGCCGTATTACGGGCGTGGATTATGATGAAGAAAAGATCGATACCGCCAACCATTGCTTCAGCAAAACAGACGATATTCATTTTATTCATGCAGACATCAGCCGGTTTTCCTTTGAAAGTTATAACGGCATTATCATCAGTGATGTATTGCATTACCTGCAACCGGAACAGCAGGTAGCCGTCATTGAAAAAGCCATTCAAAGCTTATTGCCCGGCGGCGTGCTGGTGATCCGTGATGGAGATAAAGATCTGAAAGCAAAACATAAAGGCACCAGGCTGACCGAATTCTTTTCCACCAAAGTATTTTCCTTCAACAAAACGGTTAATGAACTGCATTTTCTTTCCGGAAAAACGATTGAAGAGCTGGCGATAAAACATGGACTTACCTTTGAGCGGCTGGATCATACAAAATATACCTCGAACGTGATCTGGGTATTACGAAGATAAGAGCGGTGACAGACCGCCCTTATCTTATAGGTTACTTTCCGGTCAGTGTCCGCATAAACCATTTGGCAGACATTTTAGTAAACTGACTTTGGCTTATTATTAAATATTGGTTCCCCCATCAATCAAAAAACCAGCCCCGGTAATATAACCGCTTTCGGGCCCGGCCAGGTAGGCAACCAGTGATGCAATTTCATCACCGGTTCCAAAAGCATCCAGGGCCATTAAAGAACGCTGAAAATCCGCAGCGGGTCCGTTTGCCGGGTTCATATCCGTATCCACCGGGCCGGGGTGCACCAGGTTGGCGGTAATTCCTTTGGGCCCCAGATCTCTTGCAATACCTTTTGTAAAGCCCGTAAGCGCACTTTTGCTCATCGCATAAAGCGCTCCACCCGGTCCGGGCATCCGTTCGGCCTGGCAGCTGCCAATGGTAATGATCCGGCTGCCCTTTTTCAGATAAGGCAAGGCAGCCTTTACCGCCATAAAAACGGCCCGTATGTTCACTGCTACAATTGCATCAAAATCATCCACCGTAAATTCACTGATGTCTTTATAAACACCCATACCCGCATTATTCACCAGAATGTCCAGCCCGCCCAGCTCCTTAACGGTTGTTTCAACCGCATTCACAATGGCCTGCGGATCGGCATTATCTGCCTGTATCGCTATTGCTTTCCGGTTTTGTGCTTCAATGGCTTTTACTACACCGGCGGCCTTTTCCGGAGAAGCTTTGTAGGTGAGCGCAACCTGTGCGCCTTCCCGCGCAAGCCGTTGTGCAATGGCAGCCCCGATTCCCCTGCTGCCACCCGTTATCAATACTGTTTTACCCTCTAATTGTTTCATAGTAATTTTTTTAAATGAAGCCGTAAAATTGAGTAGATCTTTATACTTTTACAAGTACTGATAAAATTGTTAAGTACTGACAAAAAAGTAAGTATGCGTAAAATAAACTCCACAAATGCACTGAATGAAGCGCAGCTGATCCGGAACTGCGGGGTTGTTCATGCCCTATCCATCATTGGCGGCCGGTGGAAGCCCACCATTCTTTTTAACCTTCTTTACGGCAAAATGCGGTATAATGAATTATTAAAATCGATTCCCGGCGTATCGGAACGCATGCTGATCGCACAGCTGAGGGAACTGGAACAGCACGGTTTGATCAGGCGTATTGTTTACCCGGAGGTGCCTCCCAGAGTAGAATATGAATTAACTGCAGCAGGCAAATCAGCCAGCCCTATGCTGCAAGCCATTTCCGATTGGGGCAATAAGCTGCGGAACAAAAAAAACACTACTGCTAAAAAGAACACCAGTATTGCTCCTGCGTGATACAAGACACATGAATTACGATATCATCATCATCGGAAGCGGTTTGGGGGGCCTTTTATGCGGCAGCATCCTGGGTAAGGAAGGGCTGCGGGTTGGTGTGGTGGAAAAGAACAAACAGCTGGGAGGTAACCTGCAAACCTTCTCCCGTAACAAACAGC
>DASVMC010000176.1:0-5212 GCA_036384555.1 Niabella sp.
ATACTTTTTACGAAAAGCAGATCGTGGAAAACGATTTCTCTTCGCGGCATTACCGGTACTATACGGAGAACGGCGCTAATGTTGAAGAACAGACCGAACTATTCGATTTTAAAAAGAAGTTCCAGGACAAGGACACCTGCAGCAGTCGCAAGACTTATTACTATAAGAATGGGCTCCCGGTGCTCCTCTTTTTGCACAAGGACTGCGACGCCAAATTGACTCCTTCCGAATATTATAGCTACCAGAAGGGTTTATTGACCGGGATACGGGAAAACCCCAACCGGCCGGATCCACGGAATGAGCAATACAGCTACGACAAAAACCAGAACCTGGTGCGTATGGAGAATGAATGGGGCGGTCAGATCGTAAGTGCCCTTACGATGACTTACGATACCAATGGCTTTTTAAAATCCATTCAGCGCAAATCGGCATTGGCCAAAGTGGCAGATTATTTTGAAGACCGGGTGCTGGAGGTAACCTATACTTTTTATCCCTGACAGGCTACGCTGCATCATTCCAAAAAGAAAAACACCTGTTATATACTATTTTTTTTTCATAACTTCACATAAATGAAAAAAGCCAATCCCTGAACAGGTGTGAAACGCACACCCAAAAACACCACCATGAAACCTGAAAAAAACTACCTACAATTTGTACGAGCTGTAAAAAAGCAAATACTGCAAAGTCGCTACCAGGCGGCAAAACTGGTAAATCGTGAATTACTTTTATTATACTATAGCATTGGTCATAGCCTCTATGAGAAATTGACCGCTGCCAGCTGGGGAGATAAAGTATTGCAGCAAATTGCCGCCGACTTGCAAAAAGAGTTACCAGGGCTGCGCGGTTTTTCTTACAGAAGCCTTAAAAACATGCGGCAGTTTTATGAATGTTATCAGACCGTGGTAATTGGGCAGTCGTCAACTGCCCAATTGCCGGCTTCTCCAATAAAAAGGTCGCGTGCTTCTTTGCCGAAAAAGAAATTTGGGCAGTCGTTAACTGCCCAATTGGACTCGTCCTTCGTTGATACCGTTTTTACCACACTTAGCTTCACGCATCATATGCTGCTTATGAACAAGTGCAAAGACATCACTGAACGGATCTATTATATGCGGCAGGCTGTAACACACCACTGGACAGTGATCCTGTTACAGCACCACATTGAAAGTCGTCTTTACTACAAGAAAGGAAAACTGCCTAATAATTTTCAGAAGGTGCTTCCCAAAACAATAGCGGCACATGCACTAGACGCTTTCAAAGATGAGTACCTGCTGGATTTTATTAATATCACCCCCGAAGATGACGAACGGGTGTTTGAAAGCAAGATCATCAATAATATACGGCAATTCATCCTATCGTTGGGAACAGGATTTGCATTTATGGGCACGCAGTACAGATTGGTAGTGGACGAAGAAGAGTTTTTTACAGACCTGCTTTTCTTTAACCGCGTATTGCAGTGTCTTGTAGCAATTGAATTAAAAAGAGGTCGGTTCAAACCTGAATACGCGGGCAAGCTCAATTTTTACCTGAACCTGCTGGACGACCAGGTAAAGCTTCCTCAGGAACAGAACAGCATTGGCATCATTCTGTGTAAAGAAAAGAATAATAAGGTAGTGGAATATACTTTTAAAAGTATGCATAAGGCGATGGGGGTAGCTACCTATAAAACCAGTAAACAGCTGCCTGCAGGACTTAAAAAAATATTGCCCAATGCCGACGCTTTGAAAAAATTGTTGTAAGAAAAAAACAGCAATCCTTATTAAAGAATCAAACCCATCCTGACATACTGTTGTCACTAGCCCGTTTTAGCTTCGACCCTCCAAATAAAACAGGTAGCATTTTATCAACAATTATTTAAACAACGTTTTTATTTGGTTTAGTTTTTTGATTTACTTTTTGAACCGGAGCAGGAAAACCAGGTTACCTTTTTTAAAGAAGTGTATTAATCGTTCACATGCGCTTTTTCTACAATTACAACACTTTAAGAAATCAGTCGCCAACGGTGCAGTACTAACAAACGTTTGAGCCGCAAACATTTTTCAAAAAAAATTTGGAAGTAGTTTCAAAACACCGTTAACTTTGCTAACACTGTTAGGTAAATTTATTTTTTATGAGTGTAGCAGAGCGCAAATTGAGAGAAAAAGAAGTGATCCGGAAAAAGATCATTGATGCAGCGTTGCAGCTGGTAAAGAATGAAGGCTGGGAGTCGCTGTCCATACGGAAGATAGCCGATGCTATTGAATACAGCGCCCCGGTGATCTATGATCACTTCGCCAACAAGGAGGCCATTCTTTTTGAGATTTCGCAGGACGGATTTAAGCTCCTGCTGGCAAACATCCACAAAGCCATCGCAAAAAAGGAATCGCCGCGGGAGGAGCTGAAAGCGCTGGTGGATACCTACTGGAAGTTTGCGCTTAAGAACAGGAGTTATTTCAAGCTCATGTTTGGTGTGGGAATGCCCTGCTGCGGAGAAGGAAAGATGAAAACAGAATTTGGAGCCTTACAGGATATAATTTATGAAATCATAAAAAAAATAATCATTGAAAAGAAAACCAATATTGAATCCGCGTGTTATAAAACGCACGCCTTCTGGTCGGCAATACATGGTTTTACTTCAATCATGATCGCAAGGAGCGCCGATGTTCCGCAAACAATGAACGTATCGGTGCTCGATCAAATGGTAGTGAACATTATAGAAAATCTTTAAGCCAAAAAAAAGACAACAATTCAGACAGTAACAATTTCTTAATGCATTCCCCCGCGGAGTGACAACAGGCAATGGTTTGCCGTTCCGTAATACGCAGGAATTGCACTATAAACAGGATCACTGGCCCCGGCAATACCCTGGGCGCCTTTCTCCGGTATGTACCCCGGCAGGACTTATATTTCTTTGACTCAAAAAACAACTCTACAGATGAAAGCAAACAACCATACCATCCCCACAAGCATTATTGTACCCGCGCTTATTGCGCTTTCTATATCGCTGCAAAGCTGCATGAGCGGCTCAGCAAATCCAAGCCCGCAAAGCCAGGCACCGGCGCTGCCCGTAATGGGCACACCCGTATCACCCGTAACCGTTTACCAGGAATTTTCTTCCTCGCTGGAAGGAAAAGTGAACGTGGAAGTACGGCCACAGGTAGACGGCTACCTGGAGAAGATCTATGTAGATGAAGGCGCTTACGTAACCGCAGGGCAGCCCTTATTCAAGATCAACGCCCAGTTGTACAACGAAGCGCTGAACAACGCAAGGGCCAATGTACTGGCAGCACAGGCCAATGTGCAAAAAGCACAGGTAGAGCTGGACCGGCTGAAACCGCTGGTAGACAACAATGTTGTTTCCGACGTGCAATTAAAAACCGCAAAGGCCAATTACAATGCAGCAACAGCGGCATTGGCACAGGCAAAAACCACGGTAGGCAGTGCACAGATCAATGTAGGTTATACACTGATCAAAGCGCCGGTGAGCGGTTATATCGGCAGCATCCCGTTCAAAACCGGTAGCCTGGTAGGCCGCGGGGAAACACAGCCGCTGACCGTGCTTAGCGAAGTGAACACGATGTACGCCTACTTCTCTATGAGTGAGCCCGACTTCATTGCCTTTAAAAATAAATACCCGGGCGAAACCATTGAGCAGAAACTGAAGAATGTTCCTTCTGTTGAATTGCTGCTGGCTGATAATACCGTTTATCCGCAGCAAGGAAAGATAGAGCTGGTTCAGGGGCAGTTTGACAAGACCATCGGCGCCATCAACTTCCGCGCGGCCTTCCCCAACCCCAATAAAATATTAAGAAGCGGTAACACAGGTAAGATCCGCCTGCCACAGCTCTTTAATGAAGTATTGGTGGTACCACAGGAAGCCACGTTCGAGATCCAGGATAAAGTATTTGTATTTACAGTAGACAGCAGCAACAAGGTAACCAGCAAACCCATTGCCGTTTCCGGTAAAACCTCCTACTACTACTTTGTAAACAAAGGACTTTCCGCAGGCGAAAAGATCGTGCTCTCCGGCACCGGCAATTTAAAAGACGGTGTACAGATACAACCCCAGGTGGTTTCGGCCGACAGCGTGTTAAAAGCAAATCCGATTTAAAGAAATTCGGCTTCCCGCAGACTTCGCAGAAGCGTGCAGAACATTATTACGATCAGCACTATTCTACGGGATCTGCGGGAACCTTTACACTACTTATTTTTTGCGGAACAGCACACCGCTGTAAAAGCAGCCCCGAAAAAGCAGCAGCCCCTGCCGCTCCGGGATCCTTTTACCCAATTATTTACGCACAGCATTCCTACAACTAGATATCATGCTAAAGAAATTTATACAACGACCCGTATTATCTACGGTTATTTCCATTATCCTGCTTTTGCTGGGTATCCTCTCGCTCTTTGCCCTCCCTGTTACCCTATTCCCGGACATTGCGCCGCCCAGTGTGCAGGTGACCGCCACCTATCCCGGTGCCAACGGTGAGGTAGTGGCGCGCTCCGTGGCCACCCCGCTGGAAGAAGCCATCAACGGTGTGGAGAACATGACCTACATGACCTCCAACTCCAGCAACGACGGTACTATGACCCTTACCGTGTTTTTCAAACAGGGTACCGACCCCGACATCGCTTCGGTAAACGTACAGAACCGCGTTTCCAAAGCCGTGAACCAGATCCCACAGGAAGTAGTGCAGTCGGGCATCTCCACCCAAAAGGTGCAGAACAGCTTTATCATGTTCACCGGGCTTTACAGTGAAGACAGTGCCCAGTATGATGAGCTCTTTCTCGAAAATTATTTGAAGATCAACGTGATCCCGCAGATACAGCGGATCCCCGGTGTGGCCCAGGCCCAGGTATTTGGTGCCAAGGACTACTCCATGCGGATCTGGCTGAAACCCGACCGCCTGGCGGCGAACAACCTTTCGCCCCAGGATGTATTAAGCGCCATCCGGGACCAGAGCCTGGAAGCCGCTCCCGGACGGCTGGGCCAGAACAGTGATGAGGTATTTGAATATGTATTAAAGTACAAGGGCAAGCTGAACAGGAACGAGGATTATGAGAACATTGTGATAAAAGCAAACGCCAATGGTTCCGTACTAAAACTGAAGGACCTGGCCCGTGTGGAATTTGGCGCCTTTACCTATAACGCCAATGCCCGGCTGAATGGTAAGCCTGTAGCGGGTTTCGCCATTCTGCAGACCGCAGGCTCCAACGCCAACGACATCCTTACAGAGGT
>DASVMC010000177.1:0-2115 GCA_036384555.1 Niabella sp.
TGAAAATTCATTTTCCAGGCCGGCAGCCCGTGCTGAACGCAATGCACTTAGGAATGTGTTGATCATGGCTACATGATAATTGGGCGATAACTCCCATTGTACGCCATCCGGGTATACCTGCTTTCTGATCTCGGTATTAAGGATGGTTATACCGCTTTTTCTCCAGGCGGGTGCGTTTTTAAATTCAGGAAAAGAGGTGCCGGCAAACAGCACCCGCTGCGATTCAAATAAACGATGGTTACCCCTGTCTGCATAATGGGTAGAAAGGTAATCCGCCTGCTGGTTATAACTTTTTAAAAAAAGCATTAAAAAAGCAGGAGTAAAATGAGGGGAGTTGACAAATATGCTGAAGGTGGGCACAAGATTCAGGATCCTGTCTGATACTTCCAGCGGGCGCCAGGCATATTTATCATTATCTTCCGACAGACCAAGCCGGTTCTTTATTGTCCAGTCAGAAAACTGGGTCATCCATTCTGTAGCATATCGCTCATTTTTTGTAGCACGGTAAACCAATGCCATAGACTGCCACCATTTTACCCGGTGTAATTGCCAGCGTACTTCATTGTCTTTAACCGGCCATAATTGCCAGTTAATGTCCTTTCCATAATCAAAAAAGCCATACCCTTTATGAGGTTGAAACCGGTGCTGTAATGCGCTATCGGCTGCCGCCTTTGTTTTTTTATCAACCGGGTCATTCAGGTCTACATTTTCTTCTCCCGCGCTGAAGTCCGGTTCCCTTGCCGCGCTTTTCTTTTTAAAATAGTGCAAAAGCGTTGAAGCGGCTTCATTATATTGATGAGCAGCTACTGCTGTCTTTACTTTTTCCAGTCCCGGATAATCAAGATTAATGATCTCAAAGCTTTCTTTGGAAATGGGTATTTGCTGAGCCTTAGCAAGGAAGGTAATGCCTGCGAACAGGGTGCTAAGAGCTATATATTGAATGCAGCGCATGTGTATTTATTAAAGAGGTTCCTGTAAAAAATAGTTTATGACCTGTTTATTTATATAGATGCAGCGCAGCTTTCTTCCGGCGCTTTGCTGCACATCTGCTGAAAATTAGATTTGAGCAACCCTATAAGTGGTGTTGCAGGATCGCATCATACCGTTTCATGGCTTCAAGATAATAATAATCGGCATAGTTCAGCGGGGTGTCTACTTCTGAATTGTATAAGAATGCACCCACACTGTGTTTGAGAAGGAAAAAATGATTCTCGCCGGGTTTTGCCAGGTAAGCTGCGGATGATAGTGTTTCCAGTATATCCCTTGCGTAGTCAAAGTATTTTTTACCATCTTTTACCTGTGTGCTCAGGTCAAGCAGCGCGGCAGCCATTACGGCGGCGGCAGAGGCGTCGCGCGGAGCTCTTCCGTCGGGGTCCAGTGCATTGTGCACATCAAAATCCCATACCGGTACCTTATCTTTTGGCATACGCGGGTGATGCATCAGAAAACCGGCAATATGTTCTGCCTGCTGCAGGAATTTGGGGTCATGCGCATTCTTATAACACATGGTATAGCCATACAGCCCCCAGGCCTGGCCGCGGGACCAGGCAGATTCATCTGCAAGTCCCTGATGGGTGCCCTTGCCGATCACTTTTCCCGTAGCAGGATCATAATCAACTACGTGGTATGAGCTGTAATCTTTCCTGTAATGGTTTTTCATAGTAGTGCTGGCATGTATACTGGCAGCCTGTGCGTAAGCCGGTATCTTAAATTGCGTGGCAGCCCAGTACAGGTATTCCAGGTTCATCATATTATCAATGATTACGGGGTAATGCCAGGGGCCAAAGTCCCAGGACCGGATAGTACCGGTTTTTGGACTAAAACGATTGTACAGGTTGCGGGCGCCGTCTTTTAACACCGGTAAATAAACGGGATCGCCGGTTATATGCCAGGCATTGCCATAGGAGCAATACAGCATGAAGCCCATATCATGTGTTTTTTTAATATAACGTACAGAATCCAATGCCAGGGTAAACTTTTTTGCTGCTACTGCAAGATCCTTATTACCGGTAAGCTCGTAACCATACCAGAGGGAACCGGGGAAAAAACCGGTGGTCCAATCTGTATAATTGGCCAGCCGGACGGTACCATCGGGATTTACAGAACGGGGGTTGT
>DASVMC010000178.1:0-2076 GCA_036384555.1 Niabella sp.
GTTGAAATTACTAAACCTTCTGATACAGTTCGACAAAAGGCCGGCAAATTTATTGATGCAATTAAACGACTGAATAAGGAAATGGCCATTCCGGATAAAATCACCGGTATACTCGATAAAGATATCCCATTAATGGTTAAACGTGCCGATAAAGAGAGCAACCCGCTTTATCCGGTGCCAAAAATAATGAGGAAAAAAGAGCTTGGAAATATATACCGTTTTATCAAGAACTAGTATAGCACTGCACTTGCAGTAATTTGTATTTCTGTTGACGACTTTACTCTCCTTAGGTTGATCAAATAACAACGAATACGTTGACACAACAAATTTATAATTATAATATGAATGTGTATATGGAGTAAACGCGGAGGTATATATGGTAGAGAATATTTTAAAAAAAAAGCATAATATGAAGTTTCACAAAGACACTTTTGACAAAACCTCAGCAGATCGAAGACAAAAGGTACTTGAGGCTGCAATTGATGAATTCGCTTCCAAGGGCTATAACGCAACCAATATCAATGAAGTTGCGAAAAAATCCAATATAAGCATCGGTTCGATGTACAGCTATTTTGCATCGAAGGAGGATTTGTTTCTGTCTATTGTAAATGATGCTTACATTTTACTTGAAAAGGTGCAGCAAGATACTACCGAAAGTAGCAGTGACATATTTGATTATATAAAACGAATGTTGATAGCTGCCAGAGTATTTGCAACAAAATATCCCCAGTTGAACCAAATTTACCTTGACATCACAACCCAAGCGCTAGCCCAAATGTCTTGCAAGCTATCGGATAAACTTGAAACAATTACTTCGCAGCGATTCAGTACTGTAATCAGGCAAGCAAAAGAAGCAGGAAAAATTAGGAAGGATATTGATGAAAAAGTTATCGCATATTGTATTGACAATCTTTTTATGATGTATCAGTTTTCATTTTCTTCCGATTATTATAAGGAGAGAATGAAAATATTTCTCGGGGAAGAAAAGCTTAACAATATTGAAAGTGTTGAGCAAAGCATCATGAAGTTTATCAGATCGGCCATCGCAATTAAATAGGGCTTGCTTTCCTAAGCTGTTGTACACTGCCAATGCATCAGTAACATTATATTGTTCCGATTTGTGATTTCCCTTGGCACCGGCTGAAATCAAAATATATTCTTGTTTACCCACTTTGGCGAGACTCGCGAGACATAGACCGGCTTCATCGGTATATCCAGTTTTTCCTCCTAAAATTTCCCCGTCAATAATGAGAGCACCGAACCATTCGGTGCTCTTTCTATCACTTTGGTTTTTCAAGGTCTCTTAAAAATTTTTGCTATTATTCATTTAAGTATGTGCTCACCCTGTCCTGAATCAATCGGGCGGTGGTTTTCGCTGTCTTCTGTCCTCTCAGGAAGGCCGCGGTTTCCTCCTGAACAATCGAAATAATCTTCTGGTTCGTTCCGATGTAGACGTTCGCTTTACTCAGCAGGTTTGCCATATAATCGACATCCTTCTGCGTGGGGGGTTGCAGTGTTATCGATGAAGCTTGAATGCCGTTGACGCCATTTATTCTCATTATCCCACCATTTTTCTGTAAAATCCGGGTGGTATTCCGGGCAATCTGGGGAAGCACACTCTTATTAATCGGCGAACCCCAAATTACCTGAGTCATCATATCATCAGAGACCAAAACTTTTAAAAATTCCCAGGCCAGTTTGTGATTGGATGATTTACTGCTGATCCCATACATGGATTCCGTGGAAAAGAATAAGTCGCCTTCGTTTCCGGGGAGCTTTAAAAACTGAACACCCTCTCTGAAAATCGTCTTGGCCATTTGCAGGTCGAAAAACCCTCTAAGCGTAGTTAAATTAAAAATAAGTTTACCCCGGGAGGCCAGGTCCGTAATGTAGGTCTGGGAGGTATCCGTATTAACCAGTTTGTGGTCGATCAGATATTTACTCAGGTTCAGTAAATCAAGAAATTCGTGGCCGGTAAAATTGGCTGTTTTCTTCTTCGGATCGACCAGCTTGCTATAGTTTTCTTTAACCAGAGTCGCAATTAGTTCTTTTTCATCCATCCCGGCCAAAGCATAC
>DASVMC010000179.1:0-2160 GCA_036384555.1 Niabella sp.
AAGCGCCGAGTTATTGACCAGCTTACTGTCAAAGGTGAGCCTGCCATCTGCTAAAGTTACCGTAGCAGTAAAGATGAGCGGCAGCACACCACCATTCTCGCTTTTTAAATTAGTCCATTCAAAGCGGATCTGGCTGTCGGATACTTTATTCACTACAGCATGTTGCTTCTGCCCATAAATGTAATTAAACCGGCGATCGGCCAGGGGCGCATGCATCCGGAATGAAATACCCAGCGCAGCTCTCCGGTTGATAACCCATCCTGTTTGCACATTTTCCAGTTTGGTAATAGCGCCGGTTTCGGAATCAAAGACCACTTTCAATTTTTTATCCTGCAATTCAATGTCTGAAGCCATTCCTGAGCCCGGCTTTATCAACAACAGAACTGTAAAGAGCACTAACAGTTTCGAACTTATTATCTTCGATACCTTTTTCATTTTTCCCATTTTTAGTAATATGTATGAATAGTTTTTAATTGTTCATTCCCTTTCTGTCAAAAAAAAGCTTCAGCAGCCGATATCCGGATGCAGCTGCCCGTCTAATTATCTGTCTTTTTGCCATAAATTTCAATATCCCCGATCCTGGCCCGTTTGTCTTTACCAGGGTTCATAATTTGCAGCCGCACATACCGGGCCCGGACCGGTGTCAGGTCAAAATCCGAAACATCCGCCGTATTATTGAGGCAACTATGATCCGTTCTCCAGTTCTTGTTGTCCATACTGGTTTCCAGTTTAAATGCCCTTGTATTCAAAGAGGGCATCAGCCCCCCTGCGCCGGCATGTCTTATAACATACCGGCTTATGAGGAATGGCTCTTTAAAATCAAAACAGATCTGCTGCGGACCTGTGTCAGCAGCCACCCACTGATGATTAACGGAAGGGCTGCCATCTGCTACCTTGCTAATAGCTGCTTCATTATTTTTTGATGTGATTTCAATATGCTGCAGGAGGCAAAGATTAAAATAGTGCTGATTCGCCTGATTGAAGAGGTTGAAAAAATGGTCTCCCCTGCAAACGACGATATTTCCCGGGGATAACTTTTCCAGCCGCTCTTTTAAAACGGTGATATTTTCCGGTGTCATCCGCCAGGCCACTCCCTGCGCCGTCAGAAAAACAGGACGCGTACCGTCAAACTGCCGGATGGTATCCTGCCATTTTCTGTAGATCTGCTCTATATCACCCGTGTAACCCGGCCTGTTGGGAATAAAGGGCATCCGGTCCATTAGCACATGTGTTGTAAGCGGTGCCCCTTTATCCCAATCGTGGGTAGTATTGCCATATAAGTAGCGGCAATTTTTTGCATAAAGCTGCATGCGCTGTTCATCAATATCATCCCATATAGTAACGATCCTTAAGCCGGAGCGCTCCAGGTAGGGTTGGGAAAAGCGGGTATATGCATCCAGCAACGCGGTATCTATATTAAACCGCTTTCTGAATACATCATAGATCAATGCATAACCAACGCCGGAAGGGCCGGATACCAGGCAATCGTTGGGCGTAGCCGTTTTATTGTAATAATTCAATATCTGAGGCGCCACGTCCACTAAAGCAGGACTTACGGTCCAGTTAATCGGTATAGCGCCTCTTTTTTCATTTCCCCAGAGCTTTACAAGGGAATGCTGGCAATATTGTATGTTATCGCCATCGCTTAAAAAGATCGTCAGGTAAATCTTGTTTTCCAGTACCGGCATTCTGGGAACCGCGGCAATTTCGATCTGCTGCGACTGACCGGCGTAAACGGTCGCATTTTCAAAAAAATCGGCTGCTATAGTAGCAATCCCATGGGTTGTTCCTAATCCGACGCCCGTACGTTCTTCCGGCCACCAGCCCATTATAAAACTGCTTCCCTGGCGCATATCGCTAAGAAATTTGTTGGCAAGAATGGAATCCTGCTTTTTCCGGATATCCAGCCATATTACAGCAGATTTAGTGGCTACAGCCAGGTCTCTTATAAAGTTTGAAAAACGGGGCGACAAGCTGATATACAGCCGCTTGTTGCAATCCTTCCAGTAATTTTTATAAAGATACTCATATACCTCCAGTGGTGTTTTCAGATCCAGCGCTCTCAGGTCAACAAGGACCGGTGGTAAATTGACTTTTTTTGCCTTCAGCTCCTGGTATAAGGAGTCCTCCAGCGGCAGCGCGTTCTTTATACCTCCTACT
>DASVMC010000180.1:0-1781 GCA_036384555.1 Niabella sp.
ACCTTAAGGACCTGAGTGTTCCTAACCTGGCCTAACAGAGCCGGGAAAACTTTATTCGTCTTCCTCTGGAAAAATCAATATTTTAGGGGCATTAAAATGATGCTTAATGCCATGAAAGGGATTCCTTTTTTATTTATTTTGATTTTACTGTCTGTCATGAGTACGAATGCACAGGAAAAAACAAATACTCCGGTCGTAGCCAATCACCAGGCTATCTGCGTTGTGGACCTGAAAAGATCCGCGGCTTTCTATTCCGACATTATTGGATTGCAACAAATAGAAGAACCTTTTAAGGTTGGAAGACATGCATGGTTTAAAACCGGGCCCAAAACCTCCTTACATATCATTTTAGGCGCAGATCAGCCTAAAACGTATTTTAAGAACAATCATATGTGTTTCAGTGTCCCCGATCTGGATGCGTTTACCGCAAAGCTTGATAAAAACAAGATCAGCTATGAGGATGTAAACGGGAAAAAATCGGCCATCACAGTACGCGTGGACGGCGTAAAACAGATATGGTTACAGGATCCTGATCATTATTGGATCGAGATCAATAACGATCCTTCCATGTTCCGGTAGCCAGCTGATACCACAACAGCGAATGAACATACTCAGATCGCCTTCAATGCCTCTTTAATCAGCTGCTCTAAAACAATATCCGGTTGCTGGGCTGTAATTTTCTGAACTGCCTGTTCTGCCTGGTTCCTGTTAATGCCTAACGACTGCAAGGCGCTCAGGGCATCCTGCCTTAAGGTAGAGCCGGTACCTTTCGATGGTTCAAAACCGGTATCAGGGGCACCTTTACCCAGTTTATCTTTCAGCTCCAGTATCGCTCTTTCTGCCGTTTTTTTGCCAATACCTTTGATCCGCTCCAGCGATCCCGCATCTCCCCTTGTTATAGCTGCTACGATCTCCTCCGGCTTCATATAGGAAAGGATCAGCCGGGCTGTACCCGCACCAATTCCGGAAACGCTGATCAAACCCAGAAAGAGCTCCTTTTCTTTTGCTTCCGCAAATCCGTAAAGCAGCTGGGCATCCTCACGAACCAGCAGGTGCACAAATAACAGCCCTTCCTTTTCATGCTCTATCCTGGAATAAGTGTTCAGGCTGATGTTTACCTCGTAGCCGATTCCATGAACATCCACAATTACCGAAGACGGCGTTTTATGCGTAAAGCTTCCTTTTAAATAAGCATACATTCCGCGAATTTACTATTTTCTGCAATGGATATTACAGGCTATTAAGAAAGAACAAGGACAAACGCATAAATCGGTATCCTGGTTTTGCTATCCCGAAAACATCCGGGATATGAATACCACCATTTGGTACTTACCCGTGCATTGGCGGCATTGGAATTAACTATGCTCATGGCCCATTACAGTAAAAAAATAATTTTAGGCAGCCCTGAAGAAAAAAGCTTATAAACGTAATAACAAAGACTGTTTGAAGCAGCTATTAGCATTAGAGCAGTGCCTTCTTCCGGATGATCATATGGCAACAGGCCCCGGCTTCCGGCCGGTACAGACAATTGTTCTTAGTTAAGATTTATCCCCTAACTTTGGCTCCAAATTTTTTTTAGCAGATGAGCAATAAGATTACTGCAGCTATTACTGCCATTGGCGGATACGTTCCTGAAGATAAATTAACCAATAAAGACCTGGAAAAAATAGTAGACACCACCGATGAGTGGATACGCACCAGAACCGGTATTGAAGAACGCAGAATTCTGAAGGGCGAAGGAAAAGGAATATCTGAAATGATAGTGCCTGCAGTAAAGCAAT
>DASVMC010000181.1:0-6142 GCA_036384555.1 Niabella sp.
ACCGGTGCGCATATCGGGGCAATAACAAAAGGGTTTACCGACCTGTTAATTACAAAGAACCGGGAAGCAGTTCTGCCGGAAATTCTACCTGCCTTTATTGAACAGTACAAAGTGCTCAATAACATTCATACGGTTAAACTCACTACCGCAGTGCCGGTAAGCGATCAGATAAAAAATACGATCGTTGACCAGGTAAAAAAAGTAACCGGGGAACAGAATATAGAGCTGGAAGAAACAGTTAATCCTGATATTATCGGCGGCTTTGTTTTGGAAATGGGCGATAAAATGGTAGATGCCAGCGTTAGCTATGATCTAAAGGCTATAGCCAAGCAATTTAAAAATAACGACTTTATCTATAAGGTGCGGTAACCGCCCGGCAAGAATGCTTTTAAAACCCTGTTCTATCGAACAGGGTTTTATTTTGCTGCTATTCGATGCAGGCCCCTGGGTTCTATTACTCAGTGAAGAGTATTCAGCCGTATCCTCCGCCAATGGCAAAGACAGCATACGGCATTACTATATTACCTATAGGAATTAACTATCCAGAATTTCCAGATACTCTACCCGCTCTTCCGGCAGTAACAGGTGCGTTTGAATGCCCAATTCTTTAGCAGCCGGAAGATTCGTATAGCTATCGTCAATAAACAACGTTTCGTTCGCAATAATACCAGCATCATTCAGCACAAATTCATACGTTTCCTTATCCGGCTTGCGCAAATGTATTTCATGTGAAAGCCAGGTTTTTGTAAAGAAGGATTCCAGCGATAGATAACCGGTTTCCTCCTGCAATGTTTTTGAAAAATGATCGTAATGAATTTTATTTGTATTGCTCAACAGGAACAGCCGGTAACGTTTTGCCAGCGGAATTAAAAAATCAAGGCTGGGTTTCCGGTAATCCAGCAGCATAGCATTCCAGGCAAATTCCAGGTCGTTATCACCGATATTTTTTTTTAATAACACACGTAACCCATCATAAAATTCCACGGGTGAAATAATTCCTTTCTCAATTTTTCTGAACAGCGGATCTGCAGAGTATTGCGAGAATTTTTGTTCAAAATCATTAAATCCCAGTTCCTCGAAGGCCCGGAACGTGCGATTAAAATCCAAATTCAGCAAGACGCCTCCAAAATCAAAAATTACATTTTTAATCATATTCCAAAGATAAGGTGAAAAAATTTTCACCCCTATCTTTGCCGTTTAACAGATAATTATGGCAACGACAAAAATTACGGTAAATAATAATGGCTCTCTGAGAATTGAAGGCGATTTTGAAATTGTAGATAAAGAAGGGAATCCTTATGACCTGGGTGGCAGAGCAGTGATCTCACTCTGCCGGTGCGGTAAATCGGTCAACAAACCTTTTTGCGACGGAAGTCATAAAGGCCATTTTGAGCATGAGGCTATTGCCTTTGCATTACCTCCCAAAAAGACGGTTTAAACAAATGCTGCTGTTTACTATTGTAATGAGCTAGAGGGTCTGAACTTATTTTTAACCCCTCCGAAAGACGTTCATCCGGGCGGGTATGTAGATTTATAGAAACTTACATAGAAAGAAGTATTTTGTTTTACCCTGAAAACATAACAAAGCACGGTATTTCCATCACAGATGAAAATCCTTGTGTTTCATTTTTCCCTGTTTATGCAAAAACGATGTTGCTATGTGGTTTATTTTTAAAGTTTAGACAATTTTAATATGTACACGCTAAAAAAGTCGTTAGGCCAGCACTTTTTAAAAGACGACAATATCTGCCGTAAAATTGTTGCAGCCGTTGAAAAAGAAAAGCCACAACAACTGCTGGAGGTTGGTCCCGGCGGCGGGGCAATTACCCGGTATTTAATCCAGCTGCCGGACCTGCGCTTTAAAGCCGTGGAATTGGACACAGAAAAGGTGGCTTATCTTACGCAAACGTACCCTGCTTTAAAAGAGCAACTGATTAATGAAAGTATCCTGGAAACAGCGGTTCCCTTCACTGGCAGTTTTGACATCGTCGGCAATTTCCCCTACAATATTTCTACCCAGATCCTTTTTAAGATACTGGATTGGAAAGAGCAGGTTCCGGTAATTACCGGAATGTTCCAGAAAGAAGTGGCACAGCGTGTGGCGGCACCTTCCGGCTCAAAGACCTACGGTGTTATAAGCGTACTCATACAGGCCTTTTATGAGGTGGAATATTTGTTTGATGTAAGCGAACACTCTTTTAATCCTCCTCCTAAAGTAAAAAGCGGGGTTATTCAGCTCAGGCGTAAAGCATCCGTTCTACCAATGAAGACCCCGAAAGCCTTTACCCTGCTGGTAAAAACGGCATTTAACCAGCGCAGAAAAACCTTGAGAAATGCTGTAAAATCCTTATTTTCAGCTGATATACTTAAAGAAGCAATTTTTAATAAAAGAGCGGAGCAGCTTTCCGTAGCTGACTTTGCAGCGCTGAGCTTTAAAATGAATTAACAGCATTCTTTATAAATGATATGAAAGAGAAAGTAATAATAACCGGCAATGCCCACCCGCTGCTGCAAAAAACCCTTGAAGAAAAAGGATATGCAGTAGCCTATAAGCCCCAGATCAGCTACGAAGAGCTTTATAACAGTATGCACGATGTGACCGGCCTGGTTTTAACAACCCGCATTACAGTAGATCAGCAACTCATTGATGCAGGTCCGCAACTAAAATGGATCGGACGCCTGGGCAGCGGGCTGGAACTGATTGATATTCCTTATGCCCAAAGCAAAGGTATACACTGCGTGAGCAGTCCCGAAGGGAACCGGAATGCCGTTGCAGAACACAGCCTGGGCATGTTACTGATGCTGCTGAATAAATTCAATATTGCTACGGCAGAGCTGCAGCACTTCATCTGGAAACGGGAAGAAAACCGCGGTACCGAACTCTCAGGAAAAACTGTTGGAATCATCGGGTATGGCAATACCGGCGGGGCATTTGCAAAATTGCTACAATCATTTGACGTAACCGTACTGGCATATGATAAGTTTAAAAATGACTTTGCACATGATCATGTAAGAGAAGCCTCCCTGGAACAGGTATGCCAGTATGCAGACGTCATCAGCTTTAACGTACCTCTTACTGCTGACACTAAAGGGATGCTTACCCTGGAGCTGATGCAGCTAATGAAACAAAAACCCGTTATCATAAATGCCAGCCGGGGAAAAGTCATTCATTTACCGGTGTTGATTGAAGGTCTGAAGCAACAGCTCATTTCCGGGGCCTGTTTGGATGTACTGGAAAATGAAAAACTGGACACCTATACTCCGGCAGAAAAAGAGCACCTGCAATGGCTTCTCAATCAATCTAATGTAATCCTTACACCCCATATTGCCGGCTATAGTCACGAAGCCTTTTTAAGAATGGCGACGGTTCTGTTAAAAAAATTAGGAATTCAGTAATTCTTAATCTTTTTAGATTATATTTGTTTTGATAGTAATAAGGCAACGCTTCGGGCAAAACTGAGGCGTTGTTATTTTTTTCTGTTTATACTAAAAGAAAACGGATATGAGCATACAGTATGTTACCAAGGAAACGCTGGAGCAAATGAAGGAAGAGTTGCAGCACATGAAGAGTGTAGACCGTCCTGCAGCCAGCAAGGCCATTGCTGAAGCACGTGAAAAAGGTGACTTAAAAGAAAACGCGGAGTACGACGCTGCAAAAGAAGCTCAGGGCATTCTGGAGGCAAAAATAGCTGCACTGGAAGGTGCATTAGCTAATGCCCGTGTAGTAGATGAATCCACAATTGATACCAGCAAGGTTTCTATCCTGACTAAAGTAAAACTGACTAACCTGAAAACAAAAAAACAAGTAACCTATCAACTAGTAAGCGAACAGGAAGCAGATCTTAAAGCAGGGAAAATATCGATCACCTCTCCTATTGGTAAAGGCATTTTAGGTAAAGAGCCCGGAGACGTGGCAGATGTGCAGGCACCCGCGGGCGTCATCCAGTTTAAGATTGAAGAAATCAGCATATAATTTATGTAGCCGGCTGCAGTGCTCAGCAAAAAAGACCGCGCATATTGCGCGGTCTTTTTTTGCCCCGGTAAAAGCAGTCCCCCGAACTAACCGCAATACATAACCGGATAATGGATCTGTTTAGTATCTTTATTCTACAAAGAAGCATTATGACCATTTTTTCAAAGATCATATCAGGAGAAATTCCTTCTTATAAAATAGCGGAGAACCATAAATTTTATGCCTTCCTGGATATCTTTCCCCTGCGCCGGGGGCATACGCTGGTAATTCCCAAAATCGAAGTGGATAACCTGTTCGATGTGCCGGACGAATACCTTGGCGAATTACTGGTATTCGCAAAGCCCATAGCCAAAGCCATTGAAAAAAGTTTTCATTGCAACCGCTGCGGCGTAAGTGTGGTAGGCATTGAAGTGCCGCATGCCCATGTGCATCTTATTCCTTTAAATACCGCCAATGATGTTAACTTTCTCCAACCAAAGCTGAAATTACCTCCGGACGAAATGAAGGAGGTACAGGAGTTAATTGTACGGAATCTGTAGTCCCTCCGGTAGCGGCTGTCTTAGAGCCTCCCGTCCCGGAACATTGAAAACCTCTGAAATCATTCACCAAAATAAAAAGATGAAATACTTTCTACTACTTTTCCTAACCTGTTTTACAACTGCCGTATTGGCGCAAAGCCAGCAACAAAAAATAGCAGCTATCCTGAACGCACTTGAGTATGAAAAAAGTCCCGAAATTAAAAGCACGCTACATTACCTGGAGAAACTGGAAAAGGACAGCAGCAAAGATACCCGTGAAAAAGCCGGGTTGCTTTTAAAAGAACTGTCAGATGAAAAGATCACCGGGCGGATCAATAAGGCCTTTACATCCGTGTTTACAGAAAAGGAGATCTCTGACCTGTATGATTTTTTTACGACAGCTACCGGCAAAAAGCTCCTTCCGCAGCTGAAAGAATTTTCAAAAACAGCCAGAGAACAATTCTCTGAGCTTATTGAGGTAGCTCACCAGATCCCTTATACAGAAACAGAAAAAGCTCCAGAGGTGGATCCGGACATACCAAATACATTGACGCTGCCTTATAAAACCTATCCCAAAGGCAGGGTAGACCGTCCTGATGGATTTTATATTTTAACCGATCTGCCGAATAAGGACAGTTTGCAGCCGGGCGCAAATCCTTCCCTTGGTTTTGAAACATTAAAAGCAGTAAAGGAAATAGCTGGTGACTATTCAAAGCAACCCATCATTAATATGCAGTTTAATGAAGCCGGTACCAAAGCACTGCAAGCGCTTACGAAAAATAATCTGGGTAAACAGCTTGCCATCATAGTAAACAACCGAATCGTAAGTGCCCCGTATATTAATTCAGAGATCGCTGAAGGGGATATGCAATTAACAGGCCTGCCCTCGGAAGCTGCACTAAAAGAAATAGTAGACCTCCTTAAAAAATACATCAGTCAATAAAAAGGATGCCTGTAAGATTTTCCGCCACTGAGGGCAGGCAAAATCTTACAGGCCTGGTCTGGCACCGGTTAAAACTGTTCATCAGCACTTGGCCCGTAACTACCGGGGATTGGAATATCCAGCAAGCGAAGAAATACGCCCAGTTGTGCGCGGTGATGGATAATCTGCGACAAGGCCATACGGATGACATCTGCCTTGGGATCGGTGCTGTAAATCTGTTCTCCTTCGCGGAGCGTCCATACATCATCCAGCTTTTTTTCATTTTCCTGATCGTTCAGGTATTTTCTTGTTTTTTCAACTTCCTTTTCAAAAATCGCCAGCAGTTCCTTACGGTCTTTTATTACAGTAGGTTGATAAGGAAATGCAGCAAAATCCAGTTCGGATGTATCAAAGACCATTGCCGGCCAACCAGGCAGTTCTGCAATATGAGTGGTCAGCTGCATCAGGCTCATACTTTTCGGATGTGGTTTCCAATCCCATTTACCTTCGGGGACAATGTCCAGGAATTTCTGTGTAGTAGCCACTTCTTTTTCAAAATCCTTTTTCAAAGTTTCTAATCTTGTCATGATTTTATGTTTATTGAGTAAAAAATAATCCCAGGGGAAGGTGATTTTACCAGCTACTGCAACTGCTCTGCGCGATACCCGTGCTGCAATACGCAGTTGCTAACCAATGCCACATCTATTATTTGCGGGGCTTCTACACGCA
>DASVMC010000182.1:0-4441 GCA_036384555.1 Niabella sp.
GCTCAAAAAATGCAGGCCAATGCCTGAAAAGCTGCTCCCGGCGGAAGTTGTAGCCGGCTTTATGACCGATAAGATCAGCCTTATGGGTACTGGTTTTATGATGCGGACCACAGCTTATGATCAGGTTGGCGGGATCCCCGCTTACCCAAAGTTATTATTTGCTGATATGGAGCTGTTCATCCGGCTATCGCTGCCCGGTTATATGGCAGTTGCCCCTGAAGAATGTTTTTCATACCGGCTTCATCCTGCGGCAACCACTTCTGTATCATCAGACAAAGCTTTTGTTGACGGGTTTGACCGGCTTGTCCACTATTTCCGGTCGATAAGAACCGTTAGCCCTGCAATAAACAAAGCAGTGACCGATAACGCTGATTTTATTTTAAGCAAATATTGCCAGGGTATTTCGCATAAAATTTTAAAGACACCACCATCAAAACGGCAAACGCCTGATGTCAGCAGCATCATTGATCAGTTCAGCGCCTACGGCGAGGAGCTGAAAGGAGACCATTCTTTTGACCCGCTGGCTTATAAAAAGATCCGGCTGGGGAAAACGATTGATCAGCATCCCCTGTACCATGCGCTGTTCCTGACTTTTAAGCGATTTTATAAAAAACCGGTACTTTCGTAGCCATTTTTCTGATGCGCTTTTCGATCATTATAGTCAATTATAAAACACCCCGGCTGGTGGTTCAGTGCCTGCAAAGCCTTTATACGGGCACTATGCAGGATACTGAAATCATTGTTGTTGATAATAATTCCGGGGACAACAGCGAGCAATGCATCCGGCAGGCCTGTCCCGAAGTACAATGGATCCAGATGGGTTACAACAGCGGGTTTGCCCGGGCCAATAATGCGGGCATCCGGCAAGCTGCCGGCGCAACTATCCTTTTGCTCAATTCTGATACCATTAATATCAATAACGCGGTTTACCGTTGCTTTGAACGGCTGGAAAACGATTCCTGTATAGCAGCCGGCGTACAATTGCTGAATGAAGACGGATCTCCACAGATATCGGGCAATTTTTTTATGAAGGGCGGGCTGAATTATTTAATGACCCTTCCTTACACGGGAGAGCTGATACGCAGGATTGCCGTAAACGCAGGTGTAAAAAAGACAAATGTTCCTGAAGCGACCGCTACCGTTGAAGTGGACTGGATCAATGGGGCCTTTTTAATGGTAAAAAAAGCGGCAATTGAAAAAGCAGGCCTGATGGATGAGGATTTCTTCCTGTATGCTGAAGAATCTGAATGGTGCAGCCGGTTAAAAAAAATCGGAACACTTTGCATTTATGGCGACCTGAATATTTACCACCTGGAAGGCGGATCTTCCAAAACGGCCTTCCGGTCTGCAACAAAAGGATACAGGACCTATGCCGATAAAAAAGGATTGCAAATTATGGTTTCCAATTTCCTGGGCTTCAGAAAACAGTATGGCATCGGCTGGTACCTGTTTCATCAAATGGCGCATCTTGGCAATATTCCCTTGTATTTCCTCATACTGCTTTTCAGGAGCATCCTGTTCCCCGGGAATATACAAGAGGAATGGAGCAGTTTCGGAGGGTATTCAGGCAATGTGTTTAAAGCGTTAGCCCTGTCACCTAAAATCATTGCCAACCGCCCTTACTTCTATAAGATGCTTTAAAGTAAGCTGGCAGATTGAAAGGTTGATCTAATTGATAAGGGGCCAACTTCATCAGGTAGCCTTCACCCTGTCCTATCGGCCGAAGCGGAGACCCCTTTACGGATCCGGATAATGAGTCCCCAGGTTTTCGCTGGACGCAACAGCACACTTAAAGATTACGCCATTCGCGTTTCCCGACTTTCACCGGGATTCGTTCAGGCGAAACGACAAAGAAAAATCTTATCCAAGCCACTTCAGGTTATAGTGCTTCTATTGCCTCCGCAGCTTTCCGGGTAATATTGTTCCAGCTAAAATGATCAAAAAAGACAGTCGGAAGCGGCAGGCTTTTTTTAGCAGCCATGTCGATTACAGCTGTTAAGAATGCTTCTGCCTTTCCATCTTGAACGATGCGCAGACAACCGCCGGTCAGTTGTTCCGGCACTCCTGTTGCGCCGGACGTATAGGATACCGCCAGGGCCCCTGCTGCCAAAGCCTCCACAAGCTTGGTCTTAATGCCACCGCCATCTGTAACCGGGTTTATAAAGAGATCTGCGGCATCAAAATATGCTTTTATCTCGTCTACAAAACCAGCATAAATGATATTTTGTTCCCTGTAAGCAGTCAACTCATTTAATGCATCCGGCAGGCCTTTTCCACAAATAATTATCTGGTACTGAAAAAGAGCCCGTTTCTGTAAAAGAGGGTTTATCTGTTCAATGATCTCAATAACAGCATCTAAATTAGGTTTATAGCTCAGCGTACCATTAAATAAAAGAAGCAATGTATCCGCATTTAACTGATATCGTTCCAGGATCTTTTTTTTGGCAGCTGCTTTTTCCAGCACAGAGGTTGGTTGCAGCCCTTGTATACCATAGGTGCAAAGCATTGTTTTACCTGGCAGCAGTCCAAATGTGTCAATACCAAATTGGCGGTCGTTTTCAGAAATAAAAAAATTCAGCGCTGCCTTTTTATGAACAAATCGCTCATAAAGAAATAAAAGCCTCCACCAACTTTTCTTTAATGTCCGGAACCGGGTGCTTTCAATATTATGTGAATGAACGATCAGCTTTATTCCGCCAAAATATTGAAGCAATATTCCCAGCCAGCCATAATAAGGATGCTCAATAACAAGATGTCGGATCCCCTGCTGTTTACAGATCTTTTTCATGCTGAAAAACAGAAAGGGGTTGATATACCGGAACTTTTGACTGGTGCGTCCTAAAAGGGAAAATACGCGGATGTTCTTAATCCCGAGGTCCCGATTTTCTTCAACGGTAAAACAATCAACGGCAACAAATCCACTGATCCCTTCCAGGAAATAATAAATACCCTTCTCTCCTCCGGTTACCGGGGGAACGATCCTGTAAGAAACTAATGAAGCTATTTTTATCAAGCGGATGTCTTCGTTTTCTGATTACGGTCTACCCACCATTGCATAGCAATTCCTCCAAGTACCAATAATACTACGAGTATTGAACTGACATAAGAAATAGTTAATCCCAATTTTGCCTTCGCTGGTGCAAAAACAAATCGTATGGTATGTTTGCCGGCGGGTACCGGTAACCCTCTTAAAAAATAATCGGTTTTCACTATCGGGGTTTCCTTACCATCAATGGTTGCCAACCACCCCGCCGGATAATAGATCTCACTAAATACGGCAAACTGTGGAGTAGTGCTGTTGGTTGTATATTCTATTTCATCGTTGGTGTATTTACCCAATACAACAGTAGCCGTTGTATCTGCCTGTATGCCACTGTTGGCAGCAGCGGCCGCCTGAGGCACAATGGCCGTATCCCTCAAATGGGTATTCCCGATTGCCTGTAATTCAGCTGCGTCATTGGCTTCGGGTTTTATGGCTTTTACAAACCAGGCAGCGCCATAGGCATCCGGGTTGGGCAATACCATTTGCTGCCCCTGCTGATTCTGGGTCACCAGGTATTTTGTATCCAGCGCATTTAACACTTCCGGTGATGGAGCACCCTGTCCAAAATAGCGCTCAATGACATCCTGATAGATCCTCAGTTTTGCCGGGTGGTACCCCAGTACCGAACGGTGAAAATAAGCTGTGTGATTGCCATTCATGGCTTCGGCTATATTGAGCACCCGGAAATGCGGGTCTTTATCCTGCAGGATCTGTTCGTCGACAGGTGTTTTTACAACCACTTCTGCCCCGCTGTCTTTAGGAACATAATAATCATCTGTTAAATATTTTTTATCTACCGACCACAAGTCGATAAAAACGATCAACGTTAAGATAATAGTCGCTACTACCGGTTTAAAGGTGTTTTTTAAATACATATAAAGAACCCCCAGTACCAGTACGGCAAATAAAAGGGTCCTTAGGATCTGACCGCCGAACAAGGCTTGCCGGTCGGCCTTTAATCCTGCAAGGATCGGTGGATAGATACTGGAACTTTTATCAATATTACTCATCTGAAGTACCTGTTCAGCATAACCCGGTGTATAGCTCTGCCCCAGGTAAACCAGTCCCAGGACCACTACCAATCCTCCAAAGGCGTAAAGGATCTTCTTAAAATGCTGCAGCAGCAGTTCTTTGCCATCCGATGAAAAGAAAATCCGCTGCGCCGTTATGACTGCCATGACCACCAGTGTTAATTCCGGGATCACCAATGCCATTGAAGGTGCGCGGAACTTATTATACAAAGGCAGGTTATGCAATAAGAATTCATTAAAGCCGGCAAAATAGCTTCCCCAGCTCATTATAACAGCCAATACCGTTGCCGCCAGAAGCCCCCATTTTACCGGTCCTTTTACAATTACAAAACCGACCAGTGCCAGCAGGCAAATAATTGCTCCTACA
>DASVMC010000183.1:0-2765 GCA_036384555.1 Niabella sp.
GACTTCAACATCTTTCCTCTTTCATCCCATACATTTACTTGCCAGTAATATTTTGTGAACGGCTCTAGCGCTTTTCCATTGTATGTAACAAGTGGTACCTCAGATTGTACCTTTCCTGTATTCCAAACGGGTGCATTCTTCTTTACCAATTGCAAACTGTCTTTGGCCACCCGCACCTGGTAGGCTGTCTGACGTTTCCATTTTGCATTTTCGCTCATTCTCCATGATAAACGTGGTTGCACTGCATCAATGCCGATTGGGTTCAATAAGTGTTCGCATTGCTGACCAACTATGGTGGTTTGTGAATAGATCCTCATCCCCGAAAATAGAATCAGCAGGGTAATCCAAATCTTATTTGCTGATGCGCTTTTCATCGTTTGCCTCCTGTAAAAATTTTTTTAACTGCCTATACTCTCCGATAACCCGCTGATTGATCGAAGAAAGAATACCAAGTTCCCCTCTTGATCTCAGTTGTGAAGCATAAGCAGTGAACAATTCTTTCAATGGCGCTTTTTCCAATTCTGCTTCTGCTTCTTTATAATGCAGTTTATCTTTTTGCGTATCCGCTTTCCCTAACCGTACTTCATTTCTTAATTCCCATGCAGCTTGCATATGCCTGCCCACTTCATCCATCCATTTTATAAAATAGTACCTGTTCAATAACCACTCAAGATTAGCTTTCAATTTTGCATTATGTTCTTTTTGTAAACAGTCCCTGATGATACCGATCGTACTATCACAACGTTTCTCCATATTCTTATCTAATCTCCCCCATGAGGGACTGTAAGCAAAATATTCGGGTGCATATAGTTTTCGCCAGGCACCCACTGAATCATTCACTGCCAGCCAATGCGATAATGCGCCGATGGAATGGATACCATAATTTTCTACGCAATAGCTATCGTAAAAATCAGTTGTAGTTTCTTTTAGCCCGGGCCGATCCGCCTGTTTACAATATGCTTCCCAATTTTCACGAATGTCTTCAGTCCTCCAGTGAATGGCGACCACTCCTTCTGCTTTTGCTATTGCTGCTTTTGCTACCTGTCGTTTTATTAACTCAACTCTTGGTTCAATATACCACAGTGACCGGTCGCCCTCGAGCCAGGGCATGATCCATACTTTGCGATGCGTGGCGATACTGTCCATAACAGCAGGCTGATCACTCAACCCCTGTTCCGGATTTTGCAAAGAAAAAATAATATCGTTGGGAAGCGCTTCATCCAGTCCCTTTACAACAGGGGTCATCTGATCTTCACTGGCCCAGCCTCCGATGACAATTTTTATCTGCGGATTTCTCTTTTTAATATAAGTATATGCCTGCCTGATCCAGGCATACGTCCAGATACCGGCAAAAACGATCTTATCAGCCGTGTTGTTTGTTTGAAAGAACGATTTATTTTGTGTATACCAATTGGACATTAGCTTATTTTTCAATGCTGTTTGCGGATCCACGCCAAACATCGAATGTTCATTAAGCCATAGCCAGATATAATCAATGCCTTTGTAAGTATCGAGAATATTATCAATGGTTGCCTGCAAAATGCCAATGGCATCCGGGTCAAAGGGATTGTAAACAAGCGAGCCTTCTCCTCTCCAATACATATCCCCATTCGTCCGTATAGAGGCATATTCCGGCGGCGCTACTCCAAATTCAAAGCCCATCGCCATTTTGATGGAACGTTTATGCGCCATCTTTAATACCTGCTGCATTAATGCTTGCGCTTTATTATAGCGCTCTTCCTGCGTTTTGGCAGTAACCGAAGCATCCGCTCCAAAATAATCCCCTTTATTTTCTTTGAATAATCTCGAGGTCCCAAAAGCATAGTCTTTGATCTTCATCGGGAGATAACCCCATCTTGCAGATGAACCATTGTCCAGCATTGCTTCGGGCAATACATTTTTATATTGAATTTTAATGAGCGGCTCAACATAATTTACATACCGTTCCCCACCACCTGAATAAGTATGAAAAGCGACAAGATTGATGCCACCAGCTTTGCATTGGTCGAGATATTTTTTATAATCGCTGAGATTCCATGATGTAGGTCCACAAAGAAAGTTATGCCAGGGCAATACACCCCGAACAGCAAAGCTGTCGTTTTGCGCTTTCAGGTTGATCGACAATAAAAAGCAGGATATAATTTCAAAAAAATGTTTCACGCTATTACTATTTCAATTTCTAAAAGAGCGCCTTATAAGTATTTTGAGTCGGTATTGATTCTATTTTTTATCTACTTCTCCCAAGTTGGCAGCCCTCGTTGCATTTTAGAAAAAATCTCCTCCTGATGCAACAAACCCGCTACTCTTGACTCCATTTCCATGTAGTCTTCTCCTGTTTTGATATGATAGAGCTTATCGGCTTTATACAGCAATTGGGCGTAAGTGTCCAGAATAGCTGCATTGTCATTAGACAACTCTACCGCCTTTCTTCCCCAGGGTATGAATTTTTTAAGCAGTTCTGCATCGCTACAATGCAAAAAGATATTCCAGACTATTTCATTTATTTTATTGAGATCTTTCTTTAAGAGAGGTGCTTCCAGGTATTTTATCGCATAGTTGCCATATTGATCCCAGTTTTTTTTAGATTGATAAAAGCTCACCTGATGTGAGAGCAAAAGCAAAGAATAATCAAAGCCGGGAACCGCTTTTTCGATTTCGGTTTTAACCTGTACCCAATCGAGGGAAGATGGTGTGTTTGCAGCTTTAGTTTCCAAGCGATAAATGACACTCATCGCCATTTCTTTTTCCACAAACACGGAATCCTT
>DASVMC010000184.1:0-4740 GCA_036384555.1 Niabella sp.
GATCCAGCGATCTGCCTGGTGCTGAAATCCTTTTAGGGTATGCGTTTTTGCCAGATGCAGGTACAGATCGATCAACGAGAACTTACCGGTGAACGGAATGTGATGGAATACCTCGTATTCAAAAACCACCACACAATCGTACGATTTTTGAATAAGCGTATGACCTGGTCGTGCAATTTTTTCTTCGCCTGTGGCAATATTCCTCCACCCGCATAAAGTATTGTTCTCGTCAAACAACAAATAACGGGAGGTTTTACGATCACCCACCGCCATGGAAATTAAGGGTTTGTTTGCCTCGTGAAAAGCGATCAGCCGGCTAATGTCCAGGTCTGTAAGAATATCGGCATTACAGGTAATAAATTTTTTCCCCGCGGGAAACAAAGGCCTGGCTTTCAGCAATCCGCCGCCGGTTTCCAGTACGGCGTCGGTTTCGTCGCTGATGGTAATTTCACTTCCCCAGCCATTATGCACTTCAATAGCTTCAATAAGCTGGTCTGCAAAATGGTGCACATTGACCACCAGATGTTTAATGCCGTATTGCTGTAAATACGCTACATTCCGCTGCAATAAACTTTTTCCGTTGATCATTGCCAACGCCTTAGGATGCTGATCTGTCCAGGGTTTGAAGCGCGTGCCCAGGCCGGCGCAAAAGATCATACCATGAAGACCCGCGGTCTCTGAAGAGGCAAGCTGAGCTTCTTTTCCGGGTTCAACATTATTATATTCAGCCATAACCATTTTATTATTTAAAACAAATTATTCAATTTTCGTTATTAGCTCTTCCAGGTATTTTCCTACTTCATCATTTGTAAATCGCAACATCTTCAAACCATCATCTTCTAATGCCTGTTGCCTTACCAGATCATTTGTTTTCACATCTTCTTTCAAATGTATAGGATCCATCTACTTCAATCACCAGCTTCAAAGAATGGCAATAAAAATCAGGAATATAAATAGCGTAGGGATGTTGCCTGCGAAATTTTATTCCATGCGGCTTTTTTCTCAGATACTCCCATAAAATCGTTTCTGCATAAGTGCTCTAGAGGTTGGGAGCATTGACCCAGTTCTTTGCATCCTGTACCCAGTGATTCAGTTCCACCTTCACTTTAAACTTGTTTTTCAAATGCCGGGCCAGGGCATCGGCAGCATATACGCTCCGGTGCTGGCCGCCGGTACAGCCAAAGCTGACCATCAGGCTGTTAAAATTCCGCTTAATAAAATCTTCCACCGTTATATCTACCACATCAAAAACACTGTTAATGAACTCCGGCATTTTTGTTTGCTGCTCCAGGTATTGGATCACTTCTTTATCCCGGCCGGTTTTTGCTTTCATGCTTTCTATTCTGCCCGGATTTAAAATACCCCGACAATCAAATACAAACCCGCCGCCATCCCGATGGTTATCGGGATCATCTATAACCGGCAGCCCTTTTTTGAATGAGAAACTGGAGATCTTTACTATCAGCGGTGTTTCGGCTGTTGCCTGTACCGGTGTAAATTCATTTATAATTTCATCCGAAATGCAGAGCTGCAGTACTTTTGTAAACTCCGGAACGGAAATACCCATTGCATTTTTTGTAATAAAGGATTTTAAATTTCTCAGCGCCAGTGGAATGCTGGTAAGAAATTGTGCCTTACGCTCAAACAGCCCGCGGAAGCCATAGGCGCCCAGCACCTGTAATAAACGAATCAATACATACCCATTATACTGACTTACAAAAACACTCTTGTTTAAAGGCCTGTCCAGCAAAGGCTCTAATGCGGCTATATAATCTGTCAAAAGAGCTTCTTTCCAGTCATTGGATAAATTTGCCCGGGCCTGCCATAGCAAAGATGCCACATCGTATTGAGGCGCTCCCTTCATGCCGCCCTGGTAATCTATAAAATGTACAGAGCCATCTTCCATCACCTGTATATTACGACTTTGATAGTCGCGCATCATAAAGAATTTATAGTCTGTATGCGTTAAGTAGGTACTCAGTGCTTCAAAATCGTCAATCAGCGCCTGCTTGTCGTAGGGTCTTCTTAATGCATCTAAAAAATAATATTTAAAATACAGCAGGTCCGCCATGATGGCTTGCTTGCCAAATTCTTTATTGGTAAGGCATTTATCATAATCAAGCCCCTGATCGCCCAGCACCTGTACGCGGGCCAGTTCCTGTAAACTTTTTTTATACAACTGATATACGGCATCTGTTTCCCCGTGTTTCTCCAAATGATTGATGAGGGATACAGTACCAAAATCTTCCTGTAGATAATAGGCTCTATCTGTGCTGATAGCAAGGATGTTGGCAACAGGAAGATGCTTCTTTTGAAATTCTTCGGAAAAATAAAAAAACGACTCGTTCTCTTTAATATTGGCACCATACGTTCCGATGGTCGATTTACCATCTTTCCAGATCCGGAAATACCGGCGCTCACTGCCCGCCTGTTGTAAGATATCAATATCATCAGGGGCCTGGCCGCACCATGTTATGAATAGGTCTGTAATTTGATCGAGTTTATCCTGCATCGGGCAAAAATAACCAAATCGAATTATGAAAGTTGTTTTTTTGAAAAAACCGGGCTTTGCCCGGTACCGTCTGTTTTAACTATGCTTTCCGGCATTACCAGCTTCCGCTGGCACCACCACCGCCACTGCTGCCCCCACCACCGGAAAAGCTGCTGCTGTCACTACTAGACGAGGACCAGGAACTGGAATCTGAAGAACTCAACCGCTACTGCTTCCGGAAGAGCCACCGCTAAAACCATTTTTGATACCACTGATAATTGCAAAAATAAAGACACCTACAAAGAAGAGCCCGAAAAGGCCAAAGATCCCAAACCCAACTACGTCCGCGCCAAATATTTTCCCGATTGCTATAAAGATTAAAACAATAGCTGCCAGCACCAATGCGGCAATCCTTGCTTTTTTATAGCGCGCCACTGCATAGCCTCCAAAAGTGGGAAAAGGCACCATCATAAACAAGCTCAGCAATGCGGGGCTCCTTCCTATAAACGCGCCTAAGATAACTGCTGCCACCAACAGTAATGCCAGTGTTTTAAATGCTATAAGATCCCTGCCATAAAGTGCACCGCATAAACCGGAAAGCAAGATCAGAAAGATGAATACGCGCCCTTCCCTGGTGACGTGCCGGGCAGGCTGCGTTTCATCTGCCGTCCTGAGATTTTGCTTCATCGTTTCTGAAGCAGACCCATCCAGCAACGAACGAATGGATCCTACCGCGGCATTTAATCCGTCGTAAAAAGCATCCTCTTTAAAATACGGTTTCAAATCGTGATTGATGATCCCATCCGCCATTAAATCTGTTATGGTCCCTTCCAGGCCATACCCCACTTCTACCCGCATCCTGTGATCTTCTTTGGCTACCAGGATCAAAACCCCGTCGTTCTGTTCCTTTGATCCGATTTTATTTTCCCGGAACAGCGCTGTGGCATACTCCTCAACAGACTGGCTGCCTGTAGTAGGGATCATTACTATTACTACCTGGCGTCCCGTATTTTGTTCTATAGCATACAGCTGGTCATTAAGGCTTTTTTTTTCTGTATCTGATAAAGTATTGGTAAGGTCTGTTGTCCGGGTAATGATCTTTATCGTTTCCTGTGCACTCGTTTTTACTGCGGTAAAGCAGGTCAACAGCGCTAAAAAAATACAGTATGCATACCTGTGGCGATGGTTAGCAATATTGGTTCTGTTCATTTTGTTAATTAACTTGGCTCCTGTTAAAATAAATTGATTAAAACAATACGGCTAAAGTTAACAATGATTCGTTCATTTAGCAAAAGCCCGGTCTAATTTTTGTATCTTAGCTTTAAATGATCGTTTATGGCAGTAATATTACCAGTAGAAGGAAAGCACCCGCAAATAGGCAGTAATTGTTTTGTAGCACCCAACGCTACAATAGTAGGAGATGTTATTGCAGGTGATGATTGCAGCTTTTGGTTCAATACAGTGGTGCGGGGAGATGTAAATTCTATAAAAATAGGCAATAAGGTAAATGTGCAGGATGGCGTAGTGATCCATTGCACTTATCAGAAAACCAGTACTACTATCGGGGATAATGTATCCATAGGACACAATGCGGTAGTACATGGCTGTACAATTCATGATAATGTATTAGTGGGCATGGGAGCGATCATTATGGACAATGCAGTCGTACACAATGATTGTATCATTGCAGCCGGGGCACTGGTGCTGGAAGGAACCGTTTGTAATGCCGGAGGCGTTTATGCCGGCCGGCCGGCCCAAAGAATAAAAGAGATTTCAGCTGACCTTTTAAACGGAGAAATTAACCGTATCGCCAATAATTATGTAAAATATGCCAGCTGGTTTCATGATGCCAATGTAGCTGACCAGTATGCTGAAAAATAATTGAGTTTTGAGGGTACCCGGTTGCCTGTGCAGCTGGCATCGGGATGCGATTACGTACCCGTTGCCCCTGCGGCGCAAACAATAGCCGATCAATTTCTTTAATCAATGACATGCCCGGCTTACCGGCAACCTGTTAATAATTCCGGTTTTCAAGGCTCTCTAATATATTCAGGTAACTGATATACCGTTCTTCATAAATCACACCATCGGCCACCGCTTGTTTTATGGCACAATGAGGCTCATTTACATGTACACAGTTATTATATTGGCACTGGTGCAGCCGTTCCCGCATTTCAGGGAAATAATGAGAAAGTTCGTCTTTATCCAGGTTTGTAATGGCCAGCTCGCGGATACCGGGCGTATCAATC
>DASVMC010000185.1:0-4412 GCA_036384555.1 Niabella sp.
TATATTTTATTTAAAAGCTTGCGGGTGCTATATTTGCACCCGTTCGTTTTAACAAACTTTTTTTATAACCCAATAGTTTATGCCTTACTTATTTACTTCTGAAAGTGTGTCTGAGGGGCACCCCGATAAAGTGGCGGACCAGATTTCTGATGCGCTTATTGATAACTTTTTAGCATTTGATCCTCAGTCGAAGGTTGCCTGCGAAACTTTAGTAACCACGGGTCAGGTGATCCTGGCCGGGGAAGTAAAATCAAGAGCTTATCTGGATGTTCAGGACATTGCCCGTAATGTGGTGAGCAACATTGGCTATACAAAAAGCGAATACATGTTTGAAGCCAACTCCTGTGGGGTGCTTTCGGCCATACATGAGCAGTCTTCCGATATCAACCAGGGAGTTGTACGTCAGAAGAAAGAAGACCAGGGGGCGGGCGATCAGGGAATGATGTTTGGTTATGCCACCAATGAAACAGCGAATTATATGCCGCTGGCGCTGGATCTGGCACATACACTGCTGATTGAATTAGCCGCTCTGCGCCGGGAGAACAAAAAGATCACCTACCTGCGTCCTGATTCCAAAAGCCAGGTTACCCTGGAATATGATGATCAGAACAAACCTGTTCGCATTGAGGCTATTGTTATTTCTACCCAGCATGACGATTTTGATACCGAAGCAAAAATGCAGGCTAAAATAGCAAAGGATGTAAAAGAGATCCTGATTCCCAGAGTGATTAAAAAATATCCCCAGTACAAGCATTTCTTTAATAACAAGATCAAATATCATATCAATCCTACCGGCAACTTTGTGATTGGCGGTCCTCATGGGGATACAGGTTTAACTGGCCGGAAAATTATTGTAGATACTTACGGCGGGAAAGGTGCGCATGGCGGTGGTGCTTTTAGCGGAAAAGACCCCAGCAAGGTAGACCGGTCCGCGGCATATGCCACACGTCATATTGCAAAAAACCTCGTTGCCGCCGGCCTGTGTGATGAAGTATTGGTACAGGTTTCCTATGCAATTGGTGTAGCACAGCCTACAAGTATTAATGTGAATACATATGGTACTGCAAAAGTGGCTTTAACAGACGGAGCGATCAGTAAAATTGTAGAAGGATTGTTTGACATGCGGCCTTATTTTATTGAACAGCGTCTGAAATTAAGAAACCCGATTTATAGCGAAACGGCCGCTTATGGGCATATGGGCAAGGAACCGCAGGTAGTGGAAAAAGTTTTTACGGCGCCTGATGGTAAAAAAGTGACCAAAAAAGTAGAATTGTTTACGTGGGAAAAGCTGGATTATGTGAGCAAAGTGAAAAAGGCGTTCCAGTTAAAATAATACCTGATTTTTTACCAGTAAAAACCGGCCGGATCAGGCCGGTTTTTTTGTGAGGATCCGGGATTTTTCAGCAGGGAAATGCCTGTTGATAAAGGAGGTGCAGGAGGTGGATAATTATCAGAAAAAACAAGGGAAAGGAGTCGGAAATACGGCCTGAAAAAGTTAAATTTGCATATAGCGCATTTCGCATTAATTTGAATGATTTAGAATAATTTAATGGAAGAGAATTTAGAACCACTAGGTACACAGGACAACAATCGAATTATCCCGGTTAACATAGAAGAACAAATGAAAACGGCCTATATCGACTATTCAATGTCGGTAATTGTTGGCCGGGCGCTTCCCGATGTACGGGATGGGCTGAAACCTGTTCATCGCCGTATTTTGTTTGCGATGAATGAGCTGGGATTAAACGCTCACAAACCTTATAAAAAATCGGCCCGTGTCGTAGGGGAAGTATTGGGTAAATACCACCCGCACGGGGATAGTTCCGTTTATGATGCCATGGTGCGCATGGCCCAGGACTGGAGCATGCGGTATACAATGGTAGACGGCCAGGGTAACTTTGGTAATCAGGATGGAGATGGTCCGGCGGCTATGCGTTATACGGAGGTGCGCCTTCAGAAGCTGGCGGAACATATGCTGGATGATATTGAAAAGGATACGGTAGATTTCCAGCTGAACTTTGATGATTCGGAAAAAGAACCGGTGGTATTGCCAACCAGGATCCCTCAATTGCTCATTAACGGATCCAGCGGTATTGCTGTGGGCATGGCTACGAATGTAATGCCGCATAATCTTTCTGAAGTAATTGATGGCTGTATTGCATATATTGACAACAATGATATTACCATTGATGAGCTGATGCAGCATGTAAAAGCGCCTGATTTTCCTACAGGGGGTATTATTTACGGAATGGAAGGCATCAAGTCCGGTATGCATACCGGCCGGGGCAGGGTGGTATTGCGGGGAAAAGTACGTGTGGATACAAAGCCCAGTGGAAGAGAACAGATCGTTATTTCTGAAGTGCCCTACCAGGTAAACCGGGACGCACTGACCAATCGCATCGGCGAACTGGTCAATAATAAAATTATTGATGGTATTGCCCATGTAAATAATGAGTCCAACAATAAAGAAGGAACACGTGTTGTGATTGATCTGAAGCGGGATGCGATCGCCAATGTGGTCATT
This sequence comes from Niabella sp., assembly GCA_036384555.1. GTDB lineage: Bacteria > Bacteroidota > Bacteroidia > Chitinophagales > Chitinophagaceae > Niabella. The sequence continues at coordinate 2,525 of DASVMC010000185.1, forward strand.
AACCAGTTGTATAAGAATACAGATCTGCAAACCTCGTATGGTATCAATAACGTAGCTATTACCAAGGGACGGCCCAAAGTGATGAACCTGAAAGACCTGATCAGCGAGTTTGTGGAGTTCCGTCATGAAGTAGTGGTGCGCCTTACAAAATTTGAGCTGAAAGAAGCGGAAAAACGCGCCCATATATTGCAGGGCTATCTGAACGCATTGGACCACCTGGATGAGGTCATCCGCCTGATCCGTAACTCACCTACGCCTGATACGGCAAAAGAGAACCTGATCAACGCCGGCTGGGGAATTGATGAGATCCAGGCAAAAGCGATACTGGAACTACGTTTGCAGCGTTTGACCGGAATGGATCGCGAAAAGATCAAGGCGGAATATGATGAGCTGATGACAGTGATTGCTCATTTGAAAGAAGTTTTGGCAAACGAAGGAATGCGTTTCGACATCATTAAAAAGGAATTAACAGAGATAAAAGAAAAATTTGGTGACGGACGTAAATCGGAAATTACTTACCTGGATAATGAAGTTTCTATAAAAGACCTCATCAAAGAGGAAGATGTCGTGATCACCATATCGCACCTGGGATATGTAAAACGCACACCGGCAGATGAATTCCGTGCGCAACGCAGGGGTGGCCGTGGCGTTATAGGTGGGAAAACACGGGACGAGGATTATATCGAGCACCTGTTTGTAGCATCCACCCACCATACACTTTTGTTTTTTACGGAGAAAGGCAGGTGCTACTGGCTGAATGTGTATGAAATACCTGAAGGCGAAAAAACAGGTAAGGGAAGAGCGATCCAGAACCTCATGCAATTGCCGCCTGATGATAAGATCCGGGCGATCATTGATGTCAATGATCTTAAAAACGAAGAATTCGTAAGCAAGCATAATATTGTGCTTTGCACTCAAAAAGGGATCATCAAGAAAACGGCGTTGGCCGATTTTAGCCGGCCAAGGTTAACCGGTGTCAATGCCATCACTATTAACGAAGGTGACCAGCTATTGGAAGCAAAGATGACCGACGGGAATTGTGAAATTATGATGGCTGTAAAGAGCGGGCGGGCCATTCGTTTTTCTGAAGAAAAAGTAAGAGCCACAGGACGCGGCGCTATCGGGGTTGGGGGTATTGAAGTCGACGATGAAAAAGACGAAGTGATCGGTATGATTTGTCTGGCTGCGGATACTCAAAAATCCGTGTTGGTAGTAAGTGAGAAAGGATATGGAAAGCGAACTAAGGTTGATGAATATCGTTTTACGAACCGTGGCGGTAAAGGTGTGAAAACAATTAATGTTACTGAAAAAACAGGTTCCCTGGTCGGACTTCTGGATGTGGATGAAACACAGGATCTGCTAATTACCTGCAAAAGCGGTATTACCATCCGGATGCCGGTAAGCGGCATCAGCGAACTGGGCAGAGCGACCCAGGGCGTAAAACTGATCCGCCTGGAGGATGATGACCAGATCGCTGCGATCAGCAAGGTAGACGATCAGGAAGAGGCGGAAGCAGAAACTGAAACAGATACTGTACCACCGGATACGGAAGTAAATACAACAGCTGCTATTACCACGGGCCCTGATACGGCTACAACCGAAAAGGGCGTTGATGCGTCTGAAGAGGAAGGAGAAAGCGAAAATAATGAAGAAAAATAAAGGAATTAAGACCCGGCAGGCAATTTCGGAACGAAAATTGCCGCATATTTATTCAGCATATGGATTGTAAATCCGCATCAAAACGTATTACTAATTAAATTTTAACGAAAAAATGATGAAAAAACTTTTTCTTATCGGGGTAGCTGTAATGAGTGCAGCAGCCGGTTATGCCCAGAAATACGATGGCATTAAAGCAGCCCTGTTGACCAACAACCTGGCGGAGGCACAT
>DASVMC010000186.1:0-4947 GCA_036384555.1 Niabella sp.
CGGCCAACCTGATATTGTTCTGGCTTATAATCCTACATTTGATAAAATGAACCGTTATGTACAGCTGCCCTATTCGAAAATTCATACAGCAAATGAAGACGACCAGTAATATTGTCCGCTCTTTCGTATTCCGCTATAAACTACTACGTGCTTTGACTTGTTTAATTATCATTTCGTGTACAGATAACCGGCAACATACCACAAAAAAAGTATTACGGGCTACAGAACAGAAGCCTGAATACCAGCTAGACAGTATCAGCTTGCAGACAGGAGCCTGCGAAGGCACCTGCCCCGTTTACGCGCTTACACTATTCGCCAATAACACGGCCCGGTTTGAGGGCGGGGCCTTTTGTACCAGAACAGGTGTTTACAAAGCCGGTTTATCAGGCGGCCTATTCGATAGCATCGCATGCTTCGTTGACCGGAATAAAATGTATACGCTAAAAGAGGAATATAATAATGGCACGGTAGACGTTCAAAGTGCCACCTTAGCTATTTATTATAAAAACAGGCCTGCGAAAACCATAACAGACATGCAGATGGCAGGTACCCCGGCCTTAACGGCTTTGTATGAACAGCTTCAAAAGATAGCTGATTCCGCAGGCTGGGTAAAGGAATAACTCCTGTGCGGACATGAACCGGGGGCATCAGATCCTACTCCCTGGTTTTATCTTAATAATGGCTGGGTATTGCCAATCCCAGGCTGCTATCTGCCGGAGCTGTATCCGCATAGATTACGGCAGCATCCCATAAGCAAAATAACGCCCCGGCAATCCCTCCTGTCTGCATAATAATCGCCTTTACCCGTTTAATAGTCCTTTTGAAGCTTGTTATTAACCCTTATAAACGTAAGGCATTCTGATAAGCACCCGGGTGCCTTCTCCAAGACCTGCTGCCTTTTTATCGGTTAGTTCCAGCTGATACGTACTTTTTGTTTGCCTGCTCAATAAAGCCAGCCGCTCCTTTATGATCTGAATGGCCAGGGAGCTCCTTTTCGGCCGGTGCTCCCGGCTATCCGTAAGCCCCGTGCCATTATCGTCAATAACACATTCGATGTAATCTTCCTTTTTGGAAATAGTGATACTCAGCTTGCCTTTATAATCAATACCCGGGAAACCATGTTGTAAGGCGTTTTCCACAAAAGGCTGCAACATCATCGGGTAAACATATATAGCGGCAGCCTCTTCTTCCGGATAGTACAGCTCATATTCGAAGTTGCTCCCTGTTCTCATCGACTGTAACTTAAGATAACTTTCCAATCCTGCCAGTTCATCTTCCAGCAGGATATAGCTCTTCCGGGAATTTTCAAGGTTGGATCTTAATAAACCGGCGAAACTGCTCAAATAACGCGTTGCTTTTTCAGTCTGGTTACTGCGTATAAAACTTTGCAGGATACCCAGTGTGTTAAAAATAAAATGCGGCTCCAGCTGGCTGTGCAGCAACCGTTGCGACAGTTCCGTTTGCTGCAATTTACCTTTTAGCCTGCTCCTGCGATGATAAACAATGCCGGATACAAACAGCAGTAGCAGTATAACAACAGCCCCTGCAATAATAATCTTTTGCTGCCGGTTAATCTTTTGAGCAGCTTCCTTTTCTTTTGCCAGTGAAGTAATCTGCTGATCCTTTGCTTTGCTGTCATATTGTTGCTCCAGTGCTTTGGCTTTTACAGCATACGAAGAGTCGGTATATTGCATATACTGCTCATAAAACCGGAGGGTATTGTTTGCCGCTTCTCTGAAATTCCCTGTTTTTTGCAGTGCTTTGGCCTTTAACAATAAAGCCTGCGCTTCCATATTCACATCGGTTGTCAGGGAAGAAGCGTGCTGTTTTTGGGAAGCCATAATGGCACTGTCCGCATATACTATGGCACGGGAATAGGCGGCCTTTTTAAAATAGCTGTTCGCCGCGTTAAAATAGGTTTTAGACAGCCCTGTTCCATTTACCCTAACCTGTATAGCCAACGCTTTCAGGTATTGCTGCAGGGCTCCATTATCATCCCCATCCGCAGTCAGAAAAAGCCCTTTTGTTTCTTCTTTTGAAGCCAGCCACAAGGCACTGCTTAATGTGGTATCCGCAAGAATATAATTATTAAAATAGTATTTTGCGGAATCAATATTTCCTGCATCCCAATAATAATGTTCAATCGCGCTGGCTATTGCTGTCTTTACCATGGGTTTTGCAGGATAGCGGAAGGCTTCCAGGAGGTATTTTCCAGATAGTTCGCTGTTGCCCATCGCATTTGCTGTTATCCCCAGATTATAGGCGACCATTGCCATATCGGTGTCGCCGTTTTGCTGTTTAAAATCATGCACCGCCTTGTATTTATCAAAGGCAGCACTCCATTTTCCCTGGCTTTTGAATACACCGGCAATGCTTAGATCAAGCCGGTTGGTGTTTTTCGCTGTACTATCCAGCATCGGGATGAGCTTAGCTGCCTGTTGATAGTAATACAGGGCACTATCGGATACGCCTCTGCTATTCCATACAAATCCTTTCGCCTTCAGGTATTCAAACTGTAACTGAACTGACGAATACCGATCAGCCACTGCAGACAGTGTATCAAGCGTCTTCTGGGCCTCTTCAAATTTGTGGTTAGGTACCAGTTGGTCCAGCCTGTTCAGGTAAATCTTCGCCAGACTATCTATTGTATGCTTATCCCCGTATTGCTTTCCGCGTACCGTTTTATTGCAGGAAACAACAACCAGGCCGGCAATCAAAATACATAAGATAAAAGGTATTCTTTCAGACATAAAAAGAGCGCTTACCGGGAAAAATAACGAATCACCTGCTCCCGCTTTCTTACGGATACCGGTAGCTGCTGTCCATCGCTTAATACCAGGTAACCATCTCTGTGATAACCTTTGATAAAAGCATAATTGACAAGATAGGACTGGTGCGGCCTTAGAAAAGCATTTTCCGGCAGCAGCTCTTCATACACTTTTATTGCCTTGCTCACCATCAGCGGTCTCCTGTCCTTTATATAAAAAGTAGTATAACTACCGTTACTCTTGCAATAGATAATATCCTCAACCTGCACCAGAAGGAGCTCTTGCTGTGTACGCAAGGCTATTTCCCGGGGAGCTTTATCTATGGATTGCCAATAATTGCGGACAAGTCTCAAAGCGGCTTCATTGCCGGCAAGCCGGTGTGGCCGATCCGTTTTTGCAAGTGCTTCCGCCAGTTCCTGTTCATCTATTGGTTTCAGCAAATAATCCAGTGCACCAAATTTTATTGCCCTGATGGCATGATGGCTGTATGCAGTAACAAAGATCAGGGAAAACGGAACGGTAGCTACCTCTTTTAAAAGATCAAAAGCGGTGTGATTCCCCAACTGGATGTCCATGAGCACAATATCCGGCCGTTTTTCCATAATAAGATCTATTGCTTCCGCCACCGTACCTGCACTACCCGCTAAAGCAAAACGCTTGTTCCTTTTTACAAGTGTCAAGAGGTCATTCCTGATGTCCACCTCATCCTCTATAATAGCAATGGTTTTCATCCATACCTGTTTTTATTTTACAACATTTCCGCTTTTTGAATCATTTTTTATACGCTTCCGGATGGCTGCATTTCACAAAGGCTGCCCGGGAACATGGCTGGTATGTAAATATATTGATAGCCAGCGAAAATCGGTAAACGGATATGAATAATGTTATAACAGATATAAGAACCGGTCCGGCACATACGCTATAAATTTCAGGAGTTCCGTTAGGTTTACCTGTACCGGGCTCAGATTTTACTGATCTCCTTTGCCATAGCAGCTTCCCTTTCCGCTCTTGAAGCATTCTGAAGCCGGGCACACAGGAATTTGTTCCTTCTATAATAATTGCTGAAAAGAGCCCGGATTTTGGTAATTTTGCGCCCGAAATTGAGATAGATGGAGCATTTTTTTGAATTACCGGTAACCTATAAAGATGAGGAGCTACTGTTTAACGGCAGATTGGTCACCTTTGCTTTTGATTATAAATTCTACGTTAATGTAAATGGGCGGGAACTGGTATTTGAGCAGGACGATGAAGAACATTTAAGAGTAATTGCCCCCAGCCAGCAACAGGAAGCGATCCCGGATCCGGAACTGGTGAAGAAGATTGCTGAGGTATTGAAAAACCTGCGCCAGCGTTAGCAGCAGGAAATCAAGCAATGGATGCGATCCTTATAAAATGCCTGAAAGTTACCATGTACTAAATAATACAGGCACAATGTGCCGGTAATAACTATAACTACGCAGCAGTTTTTCTTAACCGAAAATTCCCGGTTCTTATGGAGGTTTGTTTTTTAATGAAAAGATTTAAATTATTTTTTTAATACTAGTCTATAAATTTGGTAGACTAAAAACTGACACCTATATTTGCAATAAATATCTTATCAATCTTGATTTTGTCAACAAGCATATACCTTTTCCTTCCGATGCAACCCTCATCGCATCTTCCGGCTATGTGCTGTTGTTGTTAACTGTTTCCCGGGCAACAGCCTTTTTTGCTTCCATCCATTTTTCACCATTTCAAATAGCTATTAATATGAACCAGCCGTCACCACATTTTTACTTTTCTGATGCCATAAAACCGATACACATCCGCCACCTGAAACAACAGGGCATCCTGCATTTCAAACAATTTATCGCGCCTGAAACCGTACAGGAGTTTCTTGCAGAAATAAAATCAGTAGAACAATATTTACTCAATAAGAAAATAAGTGCTATAAATGGTATTCCCCTGAAATTTGGCACAGATGTAAACGGATCACCGCTTATACAACGCATCGCTTTTACCTCGCAATACAGCTCGGTACTTGACCATTTTTTAAAAAGTGACCGGGTTCAGCAAATAGTCCGCTTGTTAGATCCCTTTGACGGGCGCATTGGCGGATCAGAAAAAGATGGTCTTGTGGTCAATCATTATTTGAATACCCAGGACAGCGGATTTACAAGACTGGGCTGGCATACCGACA
>DASVMC010000187.1:0-1591 GCA_036384555.1 Niabella sp.
TTATTACTCAATAGTTGTCATAGCGTAAGTACAACAGCGCTTCCGTAAAATACTTCAGTTGTTCCGGTTAATCAGGTTGACCACTACTTTTATTATAGTATCCATTTCTTCGGGTTTACTTTCGGCTATCATCAGGGTAAGTGCTACCAGGGCGTTGTCAGCCAGCCGGCGGGAGCCGTCTTCTTTATATAGCAGCTTGTTCCGCTCCAGGAACCATACGAATAAAAAGGCGGCGATGCGTTTATTTCCGTCTGAAAAAGAATGGTTCTTTACTACAAAGTATAACAAGTGCGCCGCTTTTTCTTCCACTGCCGGATAAAGCTCTTTTCCATCAAAGGTTTGGTAAATGGCAGCCAGTGAGCTTTTAAAAGATTCGTCTTTTTCGTTGCCAAATAAGACACTGCCACCAAACTTGTTTTTGAGTTCAGTAATTGCGTTCATTGCCTCTTTATAAGTAATTCTGAACCCCGTTTTTTTGGTTACCGGACCGACTTTTAGCTGCTGGTGATCGTACTTATCCAGCACATCCAGGGCATAAGTATAATCAGTAATTACTTTTAGTAATCCTGTGGCTTCATTGGAATTAAGGGATTGTGACTGCAATACATTGTCCAGCAATTTTACAGTTTGTTTCAGCTCTTCCAGTTTGGAACTTTGTTCTTTCAGCCGTTTTTCATTGATGGCATAACCTTTTACCAGGTACTCCTTAAGGATCCTGTTGGCCCAGATGCGGAACTGCGTTCCGCGCTTTGAATTGACCCTATAGCCTACAGAAATGATCATATCCAGGTTGTAGTGATCAATATTGCGCTTAATCGTTCGTTTCCCCTCTTTTTGAACTTGTGCAATTTTTGCACAAGTTGCCTCCCGAGAAAGCTCTTCGGACTGGTAAATATTTTTAATATGTTTAGTAAGGGAAGATCGGTCTGTTTCAAATAAGGTGGTCATCTGGTACTGCGTCAGCCAAATGGTTTCCTGCTCCAGCTTTACATCGATGGATGTTTGGCCGTCTGCGGTTTGGTAAATAATGATTGCCCCTGTTTCCATCTTTTCAAGTTACGCTGTTTTTTTCGAATGGAGCCCTTACGATTTCTATTACCAGGCGGACACATAAATCTGTGAAATATTATGCACAGATATCGTCCATACCTGACGAAGGGCGACAAACACACTCTTACGCATTGGCAATTATACTTTAGTCATGCCGAACTTTGCTTCGGCATCTATACATGGTTTAGGCAGATCCTGAAACAAGTTCAGGATGACCCAAAGCAGATTTGTCATGGCTTCATTAATTCTGCTCTACAAATGAAAAACTCAGGATAACGGCACCCGATGCGGTGCACAACAATCCTTTCGTCCTGTTGAGGCACAAATAAAAGCATTACATTTTAAGTTCATTAGAATAACAAAGCAAATGTAAAATCCATGTCACGGTGAGCCTGACGAACCGTATCTTTCAAACAAAAATGTCCTTCGTCAAGCTCGGGACGACATTGATTTTCAATTTATTTAAACTACTTGCCATTAACAGCTAGGCAACGCGCAGCCCCCGCCCGAACGTACCGTTCGGTACAGGCGGGGAAACAGC
>DASVMC010000188.1:0-2779 GCA_036384555.1 Niabella sp.
GCAGGCTTAAGATAAGAACTCAATGCATAATCTTCTGATGTTTTAAAATCAGCAGAAGGGGTTTCCATCGGAGTATTCATGGGTATTTGCGTCATCGCGCCATACACCCTGTCCTGGAACTGGTCCTCCGGCAACTTCCGCACATCATCAGGTATTTCACCCATTATGGAATTGGCACGGTATTTTTCAGCTTCGTAGCGGAACTGGAAATAAGAATTCATTCCTTCATCCTGCCAGGTATGCATCCGTTCGTTGCTCCCCAGCATGCTCATAAACCAGTTGTGTCCTACCTCATGGGCAATGACACCATCCAGGCTTTCTTTTTTTGCATCGGGACTTGTGATCAGCGTAATCATGGGATATTCCATTCCGCCACTGGCATTGTTCTTAGGTCCTTCAAAAGCCTGAACGGTAGGATATTCATAGGTTCCGATCCAGTTACTGTAATGGTGGACAGCATCTTTAACGTAGTCGATACTATTGTTCCACAGGGTATTCGGATTGTTATGATAATAAGTAAAAGCATCAACTGTTTTATTCGCTAACTGTATGGTGTCATATTCAATGATCAGGCCTTTCTCTGCAAACCAGGCAAAGTCAGGAACATCTTCGGCAATATAATGCAATGTTTTGGCACCGGGTTTAAGCGGTTTATAAGGAGTTTGTCCGGTGCGGCGCTCTGCATTTTTCTTGCCAGTGGATTTATAATATTCCAGTTCCTCCTTGTTTTGCATAACGCCGGTAGCACCGACCACGTAGTCTGCAGGTACGGTCAGCCGTACATTGTAATCGGCATATTCGCTGTAAAATTCACCCATATCCAGGTAAGGAAATTCATGCCATCCTTTTTTGTCAAATACGGCAGGTTTAGGATACCACTGGCAGATCATATATTCTCCGTCAGCAAATCCTGACCGTGAAAAATAAGAAGGTAGTTTTACTTTAAAATCGGTAGCAATGGTTGCTGTAGCACCCGGCTTTAATGGCTCGGGCAATACTACTTTTATAATATCAATATATTCCGGGTTGGGATGGGGGGCTGTTTGCGCTTTTTTTCCGTTTACTTTAAAATCGAGGCCCTCGATAGAACCGTAGGTGATCTTTTCCAGTTTCTCTTTTCGCGAAGAATCATTCCTTATCTGTTTAAAAAGGGCGGTAGAATCATTTTTATAGCCGTTAGGCCATAAATGGAACCAGATATAGGTTAGGGTTTCTGGCGAATTGTTCTTATAAGTGATGGATTCTTTTGCGGTAACCGTATTGTCTTTATCGTTAAGGGTAGCCTCCATATCGTATTTCAGGTCTTGCTGCCAGTAATTGTCTTGTGCAAATCCGATGCTTGCAATGGTTAGGAAGAAAAGCGTAAAAATTTTTTTCATTAATCTGTTTTTTATTGACCCGTCTTTAGCGGAATTTTTTAAAGCCTGTAGGTAGCTGTAACATCCGTGTCTGTTGACCGACTGCTAAGCCGTGTCGGGCACCCACAGTTTTTTAAAGATAGCCAAAAAAGGATTGTTGGCGGGGATTGTTAAGGGATTTCTAATAAAATCTTAAGACGGATTTAATAACCCGGAGAACGGTACGGCTTACTGACATTACAGGCATTTCAATGGGAAAAAAGTACGGTTCATATAGTATTCCTTTTAAAGGGAAATGGTTGCATTTATGTTTGCAGAAACAACTAGTATGAAACGATATAACCACCTGTTTGTTTTCTTATCTATCTTACTTATCAGTAATGGTACATCGGCAACCGATTTTAAATTGGTGAAAACGGTCAACGGTATTTCTCTGTACGAGCGCTGGGTTCCCCATAATGGTAATACGGTACGGGAGCTGAAGGCTGTTTTTGAAATAACCGGCGCCGGCCTGCCGGATATCATTACATTGTTAAGAGACGCAGATAAAGGAAATTTATGGAATACCCGGGCCAGCCAATATAAAATAGCGGGCACAACTGATCAGAATACCTGGCTCAATTATATCCGTTACAAACTTCCCTGGCCTATGGACGACCAGGACTGTAGTCTGAAATACCAGGCATTTCCTGTAGCAAATGCTATATTTTTTGAAAGCGTTTCGCATCCGGCTTATCCGCGGATAAAGAATGTTTCCCGGCTGGAAGGAACCAGTGGAAAATGGATGATTGAAAACGGAACAGTTAACAGAACAAAGATCGTTTATCAGATCATTACCAATAAAAGTACCGATGTTCCCCGCTGGATTTCTGATCCGATTGTGTATGATAATATTATAACCATGCTCTCAAAGTTTAAAAAACTGCTGCCCCATCAATAATTAAATTATGCAAAAAAGATATACTGTAATAACCGGCGCCAGCAGTGGCCTGGGCAGTGCCTTAGCCCTGGGCTGTGCACGGCGGGGAATGAACCTGATCCTAATAGCCCTTCCGGGAAGCGCTGTGCGAAAAATGGCATCTGAACTGGAACGGCTCTTTCATATAACAGCGTACTGTCTGGAATTTGATCTTACCCATACAGCAGCTGTTGAAGAATACCTTGGAAAAATAAGATTACTGGAAATTGATTTTCTGATTAATAATGCAGGAATGGGAGGCACGGCTTCTTTTTTAGATTGTTCTTTAAGTTATATAGATAAGATTATCCAGCTTAATATCCGTTGTACGGCATTGTTAACCCGGAGGTTATTGCCACAATTGCTGAATCATAAGAAGAGTTATTTATTGAACATAGCAAGTATGGCTGCTTTTGCTCCCATTGCCTATAAGACCGTCTATCCTGCTTCCAAAGCATTTGTT
>DASVMC010000189.1:0-7414 GCA_036384555.1 Niabella sp.
TTAAAACTATTTAAGATCAGCGAATTGCTTTCCATTACCGGCTGATTGGCAAATCCGCTCAGCGGCATTTCCATGTTGGATTGGCCGGAGCAGAGCCAAACTTCGCCCAGCAGCACATCCTTTAAGGTAAGGGTGCGGGAACCGGTGATCATAAGCTCATACGGCCCGCCGGCATTGCCGGTATTGATAAACAGCTTCCAAGTGCTATCTTTGTCCGTTACCGCCGTAGCCCGCGCGCCCCAGGATGTTTTTACCTGCACCGTGGTACCCGGCTGGTCGCGGCCCCAGAGGGCGGCTTTTGATTGCTGCTGCAATACCATATGGTCTTCAAATAAGGGCGCCACGGTGGTTTGCGCCTGCAAGAGATGGGCTGCCTGCAAAAAAGTAAAGAGTAGGAAGAATCGGCAGTACTGAAATTTCATTTTTTTGTTTTTTGAAAGACAATCGCAATAAATTTACAATCCTTTTTTCTTTAAACGCAGGAGCGCTTCTATATAATAATAGTCTGCATAGTTCAGCGGGACATCTACTTCATTGCCATGTGGAATGCTGCCCACGCTATGTAATAATAAAAAATGGCCATTTTCTCCATTTTTTGCCATAAATCCGGGGCCTGAAAGTGTATTTAAGATCAATTCAGCGTTTTTCAGATACCGGTCATGGGTATAGGTGCTCAGTTCGGTAAAAGCGGCAGCCATGATCGCCCCCGCGGAAGCGTCTCTTTTTTCGTTCGGAATATTTGGCGCATTGAAATCCCAGTAGGGGACGCCATCTTTGGGGTAATTGGGGTGATTGAGGATGAATTGGGCGATCTTTTCGGCAAAATCAAGGTATTTTTTGTCCCTGGTATACCGGTAACACATTGTATAGGCATACAAGGCCCAGGCCTGACCTCGGGCCCAGGCGCTTTCGTCGGCATAGCCCTGCGCTGTTACCCGGGAGGCGATTTCCCCCGTTTCAGGATTGTAATCCACAACATGGTAGCAACTCCCGTCCGGCCTGAAATGGTTTCTCATCGTCGTATTGGCATGGGTGATCGCGATCTCTTTGTATTTGGGATCTCCGGTTATCTTAAATGTTTCAAAGAGCAACTCAAGGTTCATCATATTATCAATAATGACCGGGAATTTCCAACCGCGCTGGCTTTGCCAGCCACCGGTCACGTCCCAGCTTTGAATACACCCCACGTTTTTATTGAAGCGGGTAACCAAAGAATTGGCAGCATCAAGCAACACTTGTTTATAAGCAGCTTCTCCGGTGATCCGGAAGGCCTTGCCGTAAGAATTATTAAAAATAAAGCCCAGGTCATGATCATTGGTCAGGTTTTTATGCTTTTCGTACTGTTGCTGTGCATCACTGGCTGCCTGTTTCCAGGCTTCATCACGGGTTTGCCCGTAAAGCATCCAGCAGGTTCCGGGCCAGAAGCCTTCGGTCCAGTCATAAACGGTATCCGTCCAGCGGATGGAGTCCTTTGCAAAGCTCCTGGGAATTCTATGTGCCTGAATCGCCGCTTCACGCAATCCCACTAATTGCTTTGCTGCTTTTTCCAGCCGCTCTTCGCTTTTAATGGAGGTATTACAGCTGAAGAGGGCCAAAGTGAAGACAAATAAGGTTGTTTTGATCAGATCCATCGTTGTTTTTTTTTTCATGAGTTGTTTATAAAGGCGATGCGCCGGTCCGGGCGTTATTTTTGATGAACAAGGCGGGCAAATTAATTGATTTCCCATAGGAGGATGGAGGAGAAAATGACGTAAAAGGAGGTGTAAAATGACGGCCCCGCAAATTTTCCGGGGTCCCTGCCGCTGCAAAGACCACATTACCGCCTCAATAGTGCCCCAGATCTTAAAAACCCCCTTATTTCAGACACTTACCCCCTTTTCGAAGAAGGAAGGCCATTCTATATTTGTTTCAGCAACCCGGATCTGCAATCTGTTTGCCGGGTGCTGATTTTAAACGTGATTGAAATATGAAAAAAAACAAACTTTTGCTGCTGCTTTGTCTGCTGCCGTTTTTTTCCTGTAAAAAGTCCCAGGACGCGGCGATGATTAAAAATCCAAGTGAGTTACGGTATACTGATATAACAGATGCCCGCGAAGGCAGGGCAATCACTTCGCTTCCTCCCACGGTTCAGACAGGAGGGCTGATCCCGGTATTTGAGTTGGTTAGTATCGAAGACAGCACGGGCGCTCATTTGGATGATTCTTATTTACAATATGTTCATATCGGTGAAAGTACCAGCACTACCGTATCGGTTCCTGGCAGCATGCAGGACGGCAACGGCAATGCTGTTTCGCAGGTGTCTGCAGTCAATAGCGCTTCCAACGGCATTATTTCTATTGCCGCCGGCCATAAATTTTCAGCGGGAGACTATTATTTTACCATTAAAGTGACCACGGAAGAGAACGGAAGGCAGTACTCCTCCCTGTTTGAAAAGGGCTTTCACCTGCATGTATCGCCCCTGCTGCCAGCCACCCTGGTCTATTCTCCTAAAAATCAGAACCTGGTATATGGAACTTCCGGCAGCAAAACAACAGCTCCCCTTATGCCCAATGCCAACCCGGATGTATCCTTTGAACTGGCAACCGACGCAGACAAACTGACCATCGACAAAAAAACTGGGATTATCTCCCTTGCATCGGACTATGCCTACTCGCACTACGATACGCTGACGCCGACAGTTAAGGTAGTGAGCAATATAAGTCAGGAATCCGTTTTATTTGAAAATAAGCTCCGGGTAATCATTACCGATAAACCGGAAGTGATGCCCAAGGAATCGATCTACACCTTTTACCCAACCTTAAATGTGAATGCCGCCTATCCTTCCGGTGGTGTTGGATATACGGTACAAACAGATGTGCCCGGCGTCGCCACGCGGCTTTGGGGAAACAGGACGAATTCAGTGGCTTCCTACCTGGTAGCCCCTGCGGAGCGCCCTGCTGCCAATACGGGACAAACGATACTGGAGGCCTGCACCTTCAACGGATCTTCCACCAAACCGGTGAGCACCTGGATGGTAACCACCACGCAGGATCTGACGCCGTATCAATACGGATTTCAGTTGTCATTCAATTATTATTATATGCCTGCCTACCAGGTCTATATGAGTGATGGAAGGACACCTACCGATCTGGAAGTCTATATATCAACTGATTATACGGGCGGTGACATCCAGGACGCTGAGGGCAACTGGCTGAATGGCACCTGGACAAAAGTAAATGCACAGATGGTTTGCCAGCGGTCCGAAGGTGTCAGCGGCAGTAATTCGATTGGGGCGCCCTGGGGACAGGCGTTTTTGGGCACCCCTTATCCCGGCGACCAGAAGGGGGCCGATCCCGACAATAAGAAGAGACTGGACCTGGGGACTTTTTATGGTAAATGGGTGAAATGCAGTTATGCGATTCCTGCTGAAAAGATTTCGCAACAGTTTACCGTCGCCTTTAAAGTTGCTTCCTTTTTTGAAGGAGAGCTGCTCAATAACACAACCATACCGGGAAGAGGAGGCTCCTATTTCATTTCAGACTTTAATTATAAAGCCACAGAACCGGAAAATTAGCGGCTGCCGCCACCCGGTCCAATTTGCCGGCGCCGGATCCTGCCATATCAGATGGTCCGTGCCGGAACGGGGTAGAAAGATCTTATAAAATACAATTCTAAAAACATATGAAATTATTTCAATTATTTTTATTACTGCTGCTTACCAGTGCCCTGCCGGCAATAGCCCAAAAGCGTGTTGGTGGCAGGGTCTCCGATGCCGATGGAAAGCCGTTGGGGGGCGTCAATATTATGGTAAAGGGTTCGGCAAAAGGAATGACGACCGATAACGATGGAATTTATACGATTGATCATGTGTCACCAAACGATATTTTATTGTTTTCTCATACGGGGTTTGAGACACAGGAAAAGCTAGTGGGCCAACAAACAACGATCAATATTCAATTCAGTACAAAGGCCAGTGACCTGGATGAAATAGTGGTGATTGGATATGATGCCGTAAAAAAGAAAGACCTGACCGGTGCGGTGGGGGTGGTTGATCCCAAAGAACTGAGAGAGGCGCCAACCGCTAACTTTGACCAGGCCCTGGCTGGGCGTATTGCGGGGGTGGATATTACCACCAATGATGGCACTCCCGGCGATGATGTCTCTATCGTCATCAGAGGGGGCAACTCGATAACCGGCAGTAATGCCCCCCTGTATGTGGTGGATGGTGTGCCGACGCCGGATTTTAATGTCTCCAGCCTGAATACCCATGATATTAAAAGCTTTGATGTGCTTAAAGACGCTTCAGCAACCGCCATTTACGGGTCGCGCGGCGCCAATGGGGTCATTGTGATCACTACGGTCAACGGGCGTACCGACGGCAGAACAGATATAAACGTAACCAGTTCCGGTTGGTGGCAAACCATTCCTAACCGGCTGGATGTCATGGACCCGTACCAATATGTCAACTATCAGAAGGCGGTTGCCTATGCCAATGATAGCTATGTACCGGGTACAAACGTAAATCAGTTTATTGCATCCTGGGTAGATCCTGAATTGTACCGCAACGTGGCGGGAACCAACTGGCAGGATGAAATATTCAGGACGGCCTTTACCGATAACCAAACCCTTTCGTTAAGAACCGGCAACAAAAACACAACGTTGGTGTACAGTGGTAATTATCTGAACCAGCAGGGAACGGTAATCACTTCCTCTTTCCGGAAAATCAATAACCGGATCAAGTTCACCCATAAAATTACCAGTAACCTGGAGGTTAATGGCCAGGCTGACTACAGCCACGTTAACTATGACGGTTTACAGGTGGCTGGGCTCAACCGGTCCAGTGTGATCCGGGATGCAGTTTCTTACCGGCCGGTGCAGCCGCTCAAACCTATTGACGATGAAGAAAGCATTATGGCGGCAAATGATCCCTACCTGATTAACCCGGTTGTTTCATTACGTCAAACAGATCAAACCCGTACGGATGATATCCTTTCCGGAACGCTCGGTTTAAATTATAAATTTTTAAAGAAGTTCACCTTAAATCTGATTGGCAATTACCGCACAAATATCCGGGAGAATACGATTTTCTATAAAAAAGGAAGTTACGACGCAGAGCGGACCGATCGCGGTATTAATGGTGGTATCTCTGATTACAGAAATGATATGCTTTCCACCTCCAATACGTTAAGATTTAGTGATCATAAAGGTCAGCATGTGTATACGGCCCTGATTGGATATGAGGCGCAGGTCAATAACTATAAAACGTCTTCTCTTAAAAATACGAACCTGCCAACAGATGAGTTTGGGGTCAGCAACCTGGGAATCGGAACTACCCCTACCATTGCCACTTCTACCACGTCCAAAAATGCGTTGTTATCTTACTTCGGACGCATCAATTATACCTATGATAACCGGTACCTGGTAACCGTGAACTTCAGAACCGACGGCTCTTCAAAATTCAGAAAAGAGAGCCGGTGGGGGTATTTCCCTTCTTTCGCATTGGGCTGGAAGTTATCGGAGGAAAAATTCATGGAAAACATCAAGTCGGTTACCGATCTTAAATTACGGGGTGGCTGGGGCTTGACCGGCAATAATGGCATTGGCGATTTTGCAGCCTATAACCTATATGCCATCAGTACCTCCAGCGGCTATATTTTAGGGACCAGCCAAACCTATTCGCCCGGGGCCTATCAAAGCAATATGGCCGTGCCCGACCTGCGTTGGGAAACCACCGCCCAATCCAATATCGGACTGGATCTTGAGCTCTGGAATCGACTGAACCTGACGGTGGATGCCTACCAAAAAAATACCCGGGATCTGTTGCTCAATGCGGAAATGGCGCTGAGCACCGGCTTTGGCAATGTGCAGCAGAATGTGGGAGAAGTATCCAATAAGGGAATTGAATTTACATTGGGGGGTCAGGTCATCAAGAAAAAGGACTTTAACTGGAGTTCCCGGTTCAACATATCCTTTAACAAAACCAAGACCGTTAAGCTGAACACGGGTCAGGACCGGATCCTGACCGATCCGCAATGGGATGCACAGTTTATGCAAACGGAGTACCAGTATATAACACAAGTAGGACAACCGGTGGGTATGATTTACGGCCTTCAATACGACGGACTTTACCAGGTGACCGACTTTGTACAGACCGGAGGCGCCTACCAGCTGAAAGAAGGCGTGCCATCCTACCAGACCAATATGCGGCCGGGCATGGTAAAATTTAAAGACCTGAACGGAGACGGCGTCATCAATTCGGATGACCGGACGATTTCGGTAATCCACAGCCCAGGTATATCGGCGGTTTTTTCAATACGCTTTCCTATAAAGCCTTTGATGTGCAATTCCTGTTTCAGTGGGCCTATGATTTCGATATTCTCAACGGGAACAAGGCCGAATTTGGAAATATTTATAATTCCGGCAGAAACGGCTTTACATCACTTACAAATATCTGGACGCCTACAAACACAGAGACAGATGTGGCAGGCATGCGCTACGATGGCATCAATCTGATTCCTCCTTACGGCTATAAACTGGACTCAAGGGATATTGAAGATGGCTCTTACCTGAAATTAAAAACAGTTTCCTTGGGCTACTCCCTTCCTGCTGCGCTGCTGCGCAGGGTGCATCTGAAAAACTGCAGGGTCTCCGTGTCCGCCCAGAATTTGTATACCTGGACAAAATATACAGGATATGATCCGGATGTATCCGTAGGGCGGTATGGCGCGCTTACCCCACGGCTCGATTATTCAGCCTACCCGCAAGCCAGAACTATTTCCTGCGGCATTGATATAGCATTTTAAAAAAAACACAGAAAGAGAGTGAGAGAAATAAAACGCAAGCAACGATTCACTAAAGTATCCATAGGAGGGATCGTTGGTTTGCTACATTTCCTGCCCGTCCGATCAGGAGGGTATCTGACCAAAATAAATAATAAAATATAAACAGATGAAACATAGCTCTATTTGTTTACCCCTGGCGCTCCTGCTGACACTTTCATTTACAGCCTGCTCTAAAATGCTGGATGTAAAACCCAAGGATGCCTGGACAGATGAAACATTCTATACAACGACCTATCAGGCGAACCTGGCTCTGTCCGGGATTTACAGCCAGTTGTCAAAAGAAGCCCTCTATGGGTATAAGTTTAACGTGATGCTGGAAGCGGGAACCGATGAAACCTATACTAATGACCCGGGAGCAACCTGGGCGGCGGCAAAATATGAATACACTTCTTCAAGCGATGAAATAAAAAATACCTGGCTGCAGTTTTACAGTTGTATCCAGCTGGTCAACCAACTGGAAAAAAACCTGAAGGCAGATCTGTTTTCTGAAGAGGAATACAACCAGATACTGGCTAAGGCACGCTTTATGCGGGCATTTTCCTATTTTACCCTGGCTAACTGGTTTGGCCCGGTACCACTGCGGTTAACTCCCA
>DASVMC010000190.1:0-3530 GCA_036384555.1 Niabella sp.
CGGCTTTCCCAATCTTCCGACCCGTGCAGCGGCTTCAAAGTCCAGATGTAAATGATGAAAGAGCGGCGCGGCAAAGTCAAAGAATTTAGAGTACATGGGCCATCCGCCGTATTGCTGCATCAGCTCCTCACCAATAATATCCTTTCCCAATACATCAATCGCTTCTTTTAATGTGAACTTACCGGCAATGGCTTCATCAAACGGCAATACATAACTTAACCCTTCATCCGCCGGGGCAAGAGGACCATTCATACACTGGATAACAGAAGCAAACCACCGCTCCTTTATAGATCCTCTCCTGGTGCCTAAGGCATAATAATCATCCGGATGAAGGCGTAATCGATGACCCGCCTTACTGAACCTTCTCGGTACAAACACAGGAATTAACCTTAGAACGCCCTTACCACGTTCAAACGTCTCTCTAATTTTCATGAATAACTAATTATTATTTAAAGCAATAAGGAGCGGATCTATTTAACTTCATAAACCTTTTCCATAAGAATCCATTCTAATGGCCGCCCGGGCAGGGCCTGCTGAAAATGCTGCATAAGCTGCTCCCAATGGGGATTACTTTCCCCGCTATTCATTTTGGCCCTGGCTTCGAAAAAATCTGTTTCATTATTGACCTCACAGATCATAAACAGCCGGTTGTCTACATTATAGATTTCCATTTCCACACCAGCAGCTCTGGTTCCTTCTTTAATTTCTTCCCAAATGCCTTCATCTGTATGATACCAACGGTATTTTGAAATCTTTTCCGGATCATTTACCAGGTCTAATGCCAAACAATATCTTTTCTTCATTACTTAAAGCAGATTTACTGAACTACTGCGTTGTGTATAAATTTTAAATGAAATAATCGCGACCCTCATAACTCCTATTATGGCATATAGTACATCGTAGAATCAACAATAATTTTCAACAGCAATCAATTTATTTGCAGCTTCAAATGCTGCATCAAAGTTCACAAAAAGGACCTCCAAAAATCCACCATAATGTAATCCAAAACCGATACTATTTTAATATCTTCGTAAAAGGTAAAACAGATTCGTACTTTTATCAGCATTAAATATTGCTTATGCCCGACTACCTGCTGCCAGGGATAAAGGGATTTGTATTTTCTGGAAAAACGTAGTAGAAACAAAATAATTATGAAAGCTCAGTTTGAAAAAGTGCCGCTTACAGGTACTACTTTTTTAATAAAACTGGAATCACTTTTTCATCGTGATATTCCCTGGCATTTTCATCCGGAATTCGAGTTAACCTTTATCGGCAGAGCTTCAGGCAAGAAATACATTGGTAACGGGATCAGGGATCTGGAGTTGGATGACCTGGTACTTTTAGGCCCGAACCTGCCGCATCGCTGGCATTGTGACATCAATCATTCCGAACATTTTGAAAAAGATGCTTACCAGATAGTAATACAGTTCTCTTACGAGTTTTTAGGCAAGGACTTTTTTGAGCAGCCACCCTTTTCAGGCATCCTGCAATTACTGAAACGGGCCAATAACGGCGTGTGTTTTCACGGGAAAGCCCGGGGCCTTGCCAAAAAAATAATGCCGCTGATGCTTCAAATGAATGGCTTTGACCAAACGATACAATTACTGAAGCTGCTTAATTCCCTGTCTTCTTCCAAGGAGTATGAAATATTATCCTCAATAGGATTCACGGAGAATCTAAATGAGTCCGACGGCAACAGAATGAACAGGGTCTATGAATTTATCATAAGTAATTTTAAGGAGCCCATCACCCTGAACCAGGTTGCCAGGCTATCCAATATGACCCCGCAGGCTTTTTGCAAGTATTTTAAAACAAGAACGAAAAAAAACTTTTCTTATTTTCTCAATGAGGTACGGATCAGCTACGCGTGCAGATTGTTGATTGAAAAGAACCTGGATATTCTTCAAATCTGTTATGAATCCGGTTTCAACAATTTATCCAATTTCAACAGACAGTTTAAGCGGATCACAAAAATGAACCCGACACAATACAAAGTTCATTTTGATGTATGATCCATCTTTAAACGCGTGCCCGTTATTTCCCCTGTTTCCTGAATGGACACAAAAGATAGCCTGTTTTTGCAGCACCGCTGCCTCCTTTGCACCCTTGTTTCATTAATTTTATTGCTGCTCATCTGCCGGTTAACTACCTTTGCCTTCAATGAAGTTTTTTACACTCTTATTCAGCATTTATCTTCTGGCAACATCCTTGCTGCCCTGTAGTGATGCGCATAATGAATGTAATACAGCTTCTGCAACAACCGAACGCTTACAGGACCACAGCCACAAAACTGATCATAAGGATGTCTGCAGTCCTTTTTGCTTTTGCAATTGCTGCAATACAGTGGCCCGCCCTGCTTTTCACGCCCTAAAGATCGGGGACCTCAAACCCGTTTTTCTTAAAACCCGGCAATTTCCCCTCAGGAACCTCTTTTTCGTTTCCGGTTACTACGGAAATATCTGGCAGCCGCCAAAGATCAGTGCTTAGTAGTTCCCGGTAACGGAGTAAACGACTTTTCTGCTGCGCCCGGCGCCGGCAGGAGTTGCGTTATTTCGTTCGCCCCGGCTCTTCTTTTGTCACCGCAAAGAGCCTGTTCACCCGTTGCTATTAAGTATTAATCAAAAAAAATGTTAGATAAAATAATAAGGTTCAGTATTACGAACAAGCTCATTATTGGTATAATGACACTGCTACTTATTGTTTGGGGTATATGGAGTGCCTACAGGCTGCCTGTTGATGCCGTGCCTGATATTACCAACAACCAGGTACAGATCATTACAGTATGCCCCACACTGGCAGGTCAGGAAGTAGAGCAATTAGTTACCTTTCCTATTGAGCAAAGCATTGCCAACATTCCTGCACTCGAAGAAACAAGAAGTATCTCCCGTTTTGGTTTATCGGTTATTACCGTTGTCTTTAAGGATAATGTAGATATTTATTTCGCAAGACAATTGGTAAATGAAAAATTAAAACAGGCCGAAGCTGCTATTCCCAAAGGGATTGGCCGGCCTGAATTAGCTCCTGTTAGTACAGGGCTTGGAGAAGTATACCAATATATTATTCATCCCAAAAAAGGCAGCGAAAAAAAATACGATGCAAAGGACCTGCGTACCCTGCAGGACTGGATTGTTGCCCGCCAGCTATACGGAACACCGGGAATTGCAGAAGTAAACAGTTTTGGAGGTGAGCTAAAACAATATGAGGTAGCCGTAAACCCGAACCGGTTAAAGGCAATGGGCGTAAGCATTCCCGACATTTTTAAAGCGCTGGAGCAAAACAATCAAAATACGGGCGGTGCCTATATTGACAAAAAACCCGATGCTTATTTCATCAGGGGCATTGGCCTGGCCACTTCGCTCGAAGACATCAGGAATATTGCAGTAAAAAGTACGGCAGGCGTTCCGCTCTTTATTAAGGATGTTGCCGAAGTCCGGTATGGGCATGCCATCCGTTACGGTGCATTAACCTATAATGGTGAAGTAGATGCTGTTGGTGGTGTGGTAATGATGCTAAAGGGCGAAAACAGCAAT
>DASVMC010000191.1:0-6593 GCA_036384555.1 Niabella sp.
GCTATATTGCCACTTTACTCAATCTTTTTTATGATGTTTTATTCAGGGACTATACGCAATTTCCCCTGCATGAGCTCGTCAATGTGTCTACCATCATCTTTGCCACACTTTTCATGCTCACCATAGCAGGTATTGCTTATGCGTTATTTGAACGGTTGTCTTCTAAAGGCGGGATCTTATATACGATCTGCTCCGCGTTGTTCACGGCGCTCTGTGTTGCAGGTGCCCTGCATGTACACCGGACCAATAACAACATGCTCAATGATGGTTTTCATCATCTTTTGCTGGGTATTGTTTTAATTACAGGCATTGCCGCCACTTTTGCCATTCCCTACCTGGTAAAACACCGGAACCTGTTTATCTAAACGATAAAAGATACGGTTGAGCCAAAATTGTCAGTTACTGCTGATGAAGATGGGCTGCTATATTGGGGTTACCAGACAGACCGTCCGGCCGGTCACTAGCAGATGGGAGAAGCAGAACCAACCTATCTTAAACCATTGTTCAGGGGCAACCGGCAAATATCAGAACCGTGGGAGTTATTTCGGCTCCTTCTGCTGACACGCTGTAGTGTGAATCAATTATATCCCATCTTGCTAAGGCAGCTATAAGAGCATTGCATTAATTTATTGAAATGACAAGTTCTTTTAAATAGCGTTATCCAGATAACGTCTTATATGCCCGGCTAAAGCATTCCCACTTCCTCTTATCAATATTATATCACAGGAATATAGCGCTCTCAAAGGGCTGTCATCCTGAGGTCAGGCGGGCGAAAGCGGCTCCTTTGGTTGTTACTATTTCGGCCAGGTCATTATGACAACCACCCCGACTTTTGATACAACCCCTCTCTTTGGAAACACTGTAGTTTGTATACGTCTGTGCTGTTTATTTTTTCAGTTCCTTGATCTTAATGCTGCGGAAGGATACCCGGTTGCCATGATCCTGTAATAGAATATGTCCCTGTGGCGCCAGACCAAAGTTGGGCCAGTCTTTGTATTTGCTCCTTGCCACCAGCGCTTCAAACTCGGCAGAGCCTCTTTTATACTCCAGCATTTTCCAGCCATTCAGCCAATGCTGCACTGTATTGTCCGGGTAAACAATCACCATTCCTTTATTCCATTCCCCAATCGGCTTGCGGGCTCTCGGCTCCCTGTTGGAGGTGATCAGATC
Source organism: Niabella sp. (assembly GCA_036384555.1). GTDB lineage: Bacteria > Bacteroidota > Bacteroidia > Chitinophagales > Chitinophagaceae > Niabella. Next base: position 1,171 of record DASVMC010000191.1, read on the forward strand.
ATATAGGGAAGCAAGTGTCCGGTTGCCGTTTATGCCCAGTTTTGCATCCGGGTGCCGCTCATCGTCCAGCACCTGGTACTCCAGCCCGATGGCAGAACCACCGGTCTGTTCTTTTTCCGTTACAAAATATTTCACGCCGCTATTGGCACCTTCTGTCAGCCTGAAATCAAATTCCAGTATGAATGCGCTGTATTGATCTTTCGTAACAATATCCCCGCCATTTTGCGCCTCTTTTCCTTCAGATGCCAGCACCGTCAGCTCTCCCTGATTGATCTCCCAGCCTTTTGCGGGAAAAGCATCTTTATGCGCTCCCCGCCAGCCGTTAGTGGTTTTGCCGTCAAACAGCAAACGGAACCCGTTCTGCTTTTCCGCTTCCGACAAATTATCGGGGATCATATTCACCACAAATATGCCATCCGCTTTTGAAGGCTTCAGCCCTGAAGTCCTGATACGGATGTTTCTCCAGCGGATCTGCCGTCCTTCGTCCTCTTTTTTGCCAATTCCATGCACCTGCAAAGCGATGAATCCCTTTGGCGTCAGATCATCTACCAGGTAAGCACATGGGATTCCGTTCACCCAGGTGCGCATAGTATGCCCAATGCATTCCAAACGTATCTTATTCCATTGCCCCTGCCTGAATGCCTTCTTTGCTGAAGCGTTCAGATCAAGCGTGTACAGCCAGTCTCTCCGTGCCTCATCATAAATTCCACCCGTCCAGGCCCTGGCCGACGGATCGATCTCAAACTGGTAGCCATGCACCCGCCCGTTCTTATAAGCAGCATTGCTTTCACTGCGGAACTGGATACCCGAATTCATGGTGCTATCGACTTTAAATTCCAGTTCCAGAATAAAATCGCCATAGTCCGCATCTGTTGCTAGAAATGAATTGGGCTGACCAAATACCGTCGTTCCGACGATCTCTCCGTTCTCAACACGGTAGCTGGCCTTTCCATTCAGCTGGCGCCAGCCGGTAAGATCTTTACCATTAAAAAGTTGTTTCCATCCGGCATCCTGAGCAGTACCATATAAAGAGGCCGACAAATACAAGGCAAGAATCAATAAATACTTCATCTTATAGAATCGTTTTTAGTAATAATTATTTAAGTGGTGGTTGCTAAGGTAGCAGCTTTCGTTCAAAAGAAAAGAACAAACTATTCAAACGTTTTCGTAAAAGTCCAATAAATAAAATCCCTATATTCGTCACTCATACAATTATTGCCGCATGAGTACAAACAGAAGGATTTTTATAAAAAACACAGCACTGGCTGCCATTGCAGCGGGAATCGGCACCTCCATTCCTATGGAGCTTTTAGCCAACATTAAAAAAACGGTTTCCCCCAACGATAAGATCGGAGTGGGCGTTATTGGTGTAAAGGGAATGGGATGGTCCGATCTTTCATCCATGTTGAAAGTTCCTGAAACACAGTGTGTCGCCATCTGCGATATTGACCAGAATGTTATACAGCAAAGGCTGGCGGATCTATCAAAGATCAGTCCTCTAAAACCGGCGGTCTATACAGATTACCGCAAGCTGTTACAGAACAAGGACGTAGACGTAGTGATCGTTGGTACCCCCGACCATTGGCATTGCCTGATCATGACCGATGCCTGCGCTGCCGGAAAAGATATCTACTGCGAAAAACCTTTAGCCAATTCCATTTACGAAACAGAACAAATGGTAAAAGCAGCACAACACTATAACCGGGTTGTTCAGGTTGGTCAGTGGCAGCGCAGCCAGCAGCATTTTAAGGATGCGATCAGCTATGTGCAATCAGGAAAACTGGGAAAAATTGCATCTGCAAAAACATGGATGTATCGCGGAGGTTCGGTAGCATTGCCGGTAGTGCCCAACACACCGGTGCCAGCGGGAGTTGATTATACCATGTGGCTGGGGCCGGCTAAAAAAAGGCCGTTCAATAAAAATCGTTTTCACTATGAGTTCCGGTGGTTCTGGGACTATGCAGGCGGATTAATGACCGACTGGGGCGTTCACCTGATTGATATGGTTTTACTGGGTATGAAAGCAGAAGTACCCCGTTCCGTAATGGCTACCGGTGGCAAATTTGTATTTCCCGGAGATGCCCGGGAAACACCAGACCTGCAGACCACCCTTTATGATTTTGGCAATTTTCAGATGAGCTGGGAACACGACCTGGCTACAAGCGTTGGTCTTTATAATATGCAGCACGGGATTGCATTTATCGGCGAGAACGGGACCCTCTTGTTAAACAGGAGCGGATGGGAAGTACGACCGGAAGATAAAAAGCTGGAACCCGTGACCTGGCAAAAATCAGTTGACAACGGGCTGAACCTGCATACGGCCAATTTTATTGATGTGGTAAAATCCAGAAAAAAAGAAGACCTGCATTGTCCGGTAGAAGCAGGCGCCCGTGTTGCTATTAACAGCCATATGGGGAATATTGCAGTACGTACAGGACAAAAAATTTATTGGGATAAAATAAAGAACCAGTTCAATAACGCAGCAGCCAATCAACTGGTAAAACCCGTTTATCAGAACGGCTGGAAATTACCTGCTTTTTAAATGCCTTATCTTTGCAGAAAGAGCATTTATGCGGCATTTGCTTTCTGGCGCTTTATGGTTAACTATTTTGGGCTGTACAGGCAAAGCAGTACCTGCAGGTGGCGCTGATGACAGACCGGTAACCCTTTCTGTGCACCAGGAAACCGTTTATCAACAGGCGACTGTTCTTCTTTTGGACATAAAGGAAAGCCGGTGCCCGATGAATGCCCGCTGTATCCGTGGCGGAGAAGCCCTCGCTGATTTCCGTATCAGCGACCGGAAAGATACAGCCATCTTTGCTGTATGTACAGGCCCCGATTGCCAGAGCCGGGATCAGAAAAGTGTTGCGACCATTGCTCTCGCCAAAGCGGAATACCAGCTTGAGCTACAGGCTATTACTCCCGACCCCACTATAACATTGGAAAAAGGCACAAAAAAGGCTGTGTTCCGTATAAAAAAGATCCGCTAAATGATCTGGTCTCCACTTATATTATTCGATGGCGAATGCAATTTATGCAACGGAGCTGTTCAGTTTATTATAAAACGGGATAAAAAAGCAACTTTCAAATTTGCATCGCTGCAATCCTCTGTTGGACGCAGTCTTATGCAGCAATATGCGATTCCGCAGGATTATAGTTCCATTGTATTGATCGAGAACGGCAGGGCCTGGTTAAAATCAACAGCTGTGCTACGGCTTTCGCGGAGATTATCCGGGATGTGGCCGTTACTGTATTTATTTTTAGCCGTTCCGAGATTCCTCCGTGACGCTATTTACAATTTTGTAGCACGGAATCGTTATAAATGGTGGGGCAGACGGGAAGCATGCTGGGTACCGACCGCACAATTAAAAGAACGATTTATTGAACCAGTAAAAAATGGACCCATCCGGGAGATAAGGTAACAGATAAAGGGAAACCTCTATCTCAGATTAACAGGTTAACCCAGCAACAATTTGAATGGCAGGATGACTATTTAAAAAAGGTCAAACAGGAACGTGGCTTTCAGCCCTGGCTTTAGCCCAATGCTCATTTATTTCATGGACGTCAGCCACCACACATTTCCAAAAGGGTCTTTTACACCCCCGCTTAACCCATAGTCCCGCTCGGCAATTTCATCAATTACCTCGCAGCCATTATTCAATGCCTTACGCATCGTTTCCCGGGCATCATCCACGTAAACAAATAAATTGGCAGGTGCAGCGGCATAGCCTTCGGTTACATCCGCAAACATAATATTACATCCGTTGAGCTGCACTTCCGCGTGCATGATCTCCCTGCTGTCTTCATCGCGGTAGCTCTTAAATACTTCAGTGGCGTTAAAAACACGCTGCGTAAAACCAATAAAGTCCTCGGCCTGCTGCAGGATAAGATACGGCATTAAAGGTTGATGCCCTTTTGCTACTTTCATAAACAATACTTTTATAAAAAACGAATTCCGGCTTATTTTGTTGTGTCTGCGAAAAAAGGCAATAGCTGCTCCCGCAATTTTTCCGGCATTAAAGCACGTTTCATCGTTGCAGCCTCCATAAAATATAAGGTTACGTGTCCTTTTGCCAGCAATTCTTTTTTTTCATTATACGCCTCCTGATAAAAAGTGATCCGGTGCCCCTCCGGCAGCTCGTGCAAATTGGCGGTGACCGTTACCAGCTCATCGTAGGTAGCAGGCCGGATGTATCTGCATTGGACCTCTATAACCGGCATAATGATCCCCATTGCCTCCATAGAAGCATAAGTGATTCCCAATGCGCGGATCGATTCGGTACGGGCCACTTCAAAATAATTGATATAATTACTATGATATACCACCCCCATTTTATCGGTATCTGCATAACGCACCCTGAATTGTGTTGCACTTGTAAACATGAGCCTTATTTTCCGATTGCTTTGTCCACACTGTATTTTCCCGGTCCGGTAATCAGCAGTACCAGAAAAATCGCCAGAAAGATACCCGCCAGCTCACCCTGTCCGAAAAAACTGCCGCCATGCGCATAAAACAAAGCTACACACATCGCAATAATTAATGGAATAGCAGCCAGCCGGGTCAACAGACCGATAACGATCAGCAGCGCACAAAAAAGCTCTGCAAACAGCGTCAGGCTTAAAGAGGCCTTTACACCGATGTGAAACGGATCGGCAAAGCCTTTTGCAGCCATTTCATTAAATCCGGTCAGTTTCTTATAGCCATGATTCACAGCTATGGAGGTTCCGGCGGCCACTCTCAAAATCAATAACGACAACGCCACATTGCCCTCTTTATATTTTGTACTGATCAGTTTCATTGCAATAATTTTTTAAAACAAACATAGTTATATTTCTTTTTTTATCCACCTCCCGGGGAGAGAATTCCATTTTATTACCTCATGCGCGCTTTCTTTTCCTTTTCAAACAGGCAGATCCCTGTTGCACCGGGCAGAAGAAGTGGTTTTCTTTTCTTCTTTTTTCAAAAATATAATAACAGGAATTGTATATTCGTTTTTAATAAAAGCTTTTTTACATGTTCCCATTATTAGCGGCCTACCTGTACCAGTATAAAAAACTGACCCTGCCGGGCATCGGTCAATTTGAAGTAGTTCCTAAAAATGCTGCTGCAAGCTATGACCGCATTGAGGCGCCGGGCTGGATCATTCATTTTAATGAAAACAAAACAGCCACCGCCACTGAAAATCCAGGTGGCCTGTATCATTTTTTAAGCACGGAAGAAGCGCTGTCAGAAGAAGATGCCCGGGAACAATTTGAAGAGTTTGCCCGGAACATACTGGTAAAGCTGAATGACAGTGAAACTGTTCAATGGGAAGACGTGGGTATCCTTGAAAAACCGGATGAGCGGATCGCATTTACACCAGCCGCAAATGCGGGCTTATTATTTACCGGCATCACTGCCCAAAAGGTCAACAGGGATCATT
>DASVMC010000192.1:0-2709 GCA_036384555.1 Niabella sp.
TTTTCAGGTCGGCAGGACTATCCATTGCTTCTACCCGCCCATCCACCATAATACTGATGCGGTTACAGTATTCCGCTTCATCCATATAATGGGTAGTGACAAAAACAGTAATGCCGGCTGCAGCAGCCTCATAGATCATATCCCAGAACTGACGTCTCGTAACCGGGTCAACCCCACCGGTAGGCTCATCCAGAAAGACTATTTTGGGCCGGTGAAAAACAGCTACTGAAAATGCCAGCTTTTGCTTCCATCCCAGCGGCAATGAGCCAACCAGCTTTTTAGCTTCATTTTCTAAACCCAATGCAGCCACCAGTTCCTGACTCCGCGTTCTTATTTCGGAGCGCGAAACGCCATATACACCACCATAGAATTCAATATTTTCCAGGATGGTCAGATTGTCGTATAAAGAAAATTTCTGACTCATATACCCTATATGCTTTTTGATCTGTTCCTGTTGCTTATATACATTAAAACCCGCAACGGTAGCTTCTCCGGAACTGGGAAAAGACAGCCCGCAAAGAATGCGCATAGCAGTTGTTTTACCCGCCCCGTTCGCTCCGAGAAAACCAAAGATCTCGCCCTGGTCCACATCAAAACTGATTTTGTCTACTGCTATAAAATCGCCAAACTGCTTGGTCAGTTCCTTGCATACAATTGCTTTATTTCCCATCGGTCGTCTGTTTTAATGCATTACTACCCCGCTCCTGCATCAGGCGGATAAAACTGTCTTCAATGTTCGGTGTAATACGCTGCACTTCTAAATGCTGCGGGTGGTATTTTTCGGCGATCCTTTTTACTTCATCCCCGTTATCCCCATCTGCAGCAAGCGTCAGGTGCAAAAATTCACCGAATGCATAGCAGCTTTCCACAGCTGCATCGGAACGCAGATCCTGCAGGAGCTGATAAATATTATCGGCTTTCGCAGCAAATACTATTTTAGGGAAATTTTTTACGATCTGCTCCGGCTGATCAATGGCCATGATCTGACCATTTTGCATCAGGGCGATCCGGTCGCATAATTTAGCCTCATCCATATACGGCGTGGAAACCAGAATAGTGATCTGCTGTTGCCGGAGTCGATCCAGCATTTCCCAGAATTCCTTGCGCGAAACCACATCCACCCCCGTCGTAGGTTCGTCCAGGAACAAAACATCCGGCTTGTGGATCAGGGCACAGCATAAGGCCAGTTTTTGTTTCATCCCTCCTGACAGCTTTCCCGCCCTGCGGTTGCTGAATGGTTTGATCTGGTCATAAATGTCTTTGATCAGTGTATAATTTTCCCGGAGCGTAGTACCAAAGATGGTCGCAAAAAAGTTCAGGTTCTCCGCTACGGTCAGATCCTGGTAGAGTGAAAAGCGCCCGGGCATATATCCCACTCTGTTGCGGATCGCCTGGTAATCCTTTACCACGTCGCAACCTTCCACGCTGGCCGTACCGCTGTCTGCCAGCAATAAGGTGGTAAGGATGCGGAAAAGCGAGGTTTTGCCGGCACCATCGGGGCCTATGAGACCAAACAATTCCCCTTTCTGTATCTCAAAAGATACCGCATCAAGCGCTTTTACGTCCCCGTAAGTTTTGATAATATTTTTTACAATTACTGAGCTCATCGGTTATTGCTTTGACCAGATAACTTCACCGTACATTCCTATTTTCAGATACCCGTCATTCTTTACCCTGACCTTAATGGCGTAAACCAGATTAGCCCTCTCATCTTTGGTTTGAATGGTCTTGGGGGAGAATTCAGATTTACCGGAGATCCAGATTATAGTGCCCGCATATTCCTTATAGGCTTTTTTGCCCTGATCAATCCTTACTTTTACCTGTTGTCCTAATTTAATTTGCGGCAGCTGTGTTCCGGTGATATATGCCCGCAGATCGAGGGTATCCGTATTGGCTATTTTATAAAGCGGTTTGCCGGTCACCTGCATTTCACCCTGTAAAGCATAGTTGGCCAAAACGGTTCCTGTAACCGGGTTGATCACCTGTCCTTTATTGATCTGCTCCTGGATCTGCGCTGCATTTTTTTCCAGCGGGCTTTTTTCGCTAAGAATACTACGGTTCTGTGTATGGGTATTGTACGTATTCAATGTAAGCTGTTGCCGGGTTACGGCAATCTGTTTTTTTAACTGATCTATAGCTGCATTCATATCATCCAGCTGTTTTTGGGTAGCAGCATCGGCTTTTACAAGGTTTTCAGTCCGGCTCCGCTCACGCAATTGCTGGGCCAATTGCGCTTCCTGCACAGCCAGCTGACGGCGCACCAGCTCTGATTGGTCATTGGTGCTCGCTGTCTTCTGGCTTAACGCCTGTATGCTGGCTTCTACCTGTTCTTTTTGCAGCTCAACAGCGCGCACATCAAGCTGGCCAACCTTATCACCGGCTTTCAATATCGCCCCTTCCTGAACCGAATATGAAATGAGCGTACCATTTTGCTGTGCGGAAACGATCACCTCATCGGCTTCAAAATTTCCGGAAGCGTCAAAATCTTCTTTTTGCCTGCAGGCATGAAGCAGTAAAGCCGCAGTGATCAGTACGATAAGTTTATTCATGTGTTTGATTTTGCCTTTTAATTATTACCCGGAATTCCCCGGGCAGTATAGCTGAATCACAGGATTATCCGCAGCTCTTTTCAGTTGTTCCCGTTTATCATTCGCTACCTGCTATAAATTTCTGATTGTACCGGGCCTGTAACAGCTGGATCTCATGCAG
>DASVMC010000193.1:0-1735 GCA_036384555.1 Niabella sp.
TATCGGTCTGGATGTTTGCTTCTCTATTTTAAATGTATTGTACAACGGTTTTGGTAATCCTAAATATGCTCCCTGTCCTTTATTGGTGAATATGGTCGCGTCCGGAAAATTAGGGATTAAAACCGGTGAGGGATTTTATTCCTATACACACGGCACAAAAGACTTAGTGGTGAGCGAGAAATTCAGGTAGCCGGTCAATTGTCACCAGCCCGTTGCTTTCTTTCTTCCATCCCAACGTGTTATTGCCATTGGTAATAACCAGATATTGAGCCGGTAACGCAATGTGGTAACGAAGCGCCTGGCTGAAAACACTTTCATTCAGGGATACCTGTCCGGCTTTGCACTCGATCAGCATCCAGGGCTGGTGCAGGGGATCGTAGACAAGAATGTCGAACCGTTTTTTCAGTTCGCCTACTTTTATCTCTTTCTCAAGCGCGATCAGGGTTTTGGGATAATTCATTTTTTTCAGCAGGTAGTGCACAAAGTTTTGCCGGATCCATTCTTCATCCTGTAAAACCAACCATTTTTTCCTCAATGCATCAAAAATATGCGGCAGCCCTTTCCGGGTTTCAACACGAAAATCAGGTTCGGGATATTGAATAAGGATCATTGATCCAAAAATAAAGGTTAATTTAGCATCAGCCAATAAGGATTCTGCTCTCCGGATGATCAGAAGATAAATGAAAGAGAGAAGGTGGGTATCAAAAAAACAACGCCTACCTATAGCGCGGGGCCGATCCGGTACTGCCTTTCTGCAACGCAGACTTTCCTATGGCCAGGAGCAATAAAAAACAGATACATGAAAACAAAAGATGAAATAGTAAAAAACTGGCTGCCCCGTTACACTGGTGAAAGCTTAAAGAACTTTGGTGAATATATCCTGCTGACGAATTTCAGCAATTATGTGCATCTGTTTGCAGAATGGCATAACGTAGAAGTGATAGGCGCCGACCGACCGATGCAGTGTGCTACTGCAGGGGATATTACCATCATTAATTTTGGTATGGGTAGCCCCACGGCAGCAACAGTGATGGACCTGCTGACCGCCATTAACCCCAAAGCCGTTTTGTTCCTGGGAAAATGCGGCGGATTGAAAAAGCGGAATAAGGTTGGCGACCTGATACTGCCCATAGCCGCCATAAGGGGGGAAGGTACCTCAGGTGATTATTTTCCCAAAGAAGTGCCCGCTTTGCCGGCGTTTGCGCTGCAAAAAGCGGTAAGTACTACGATCCGCGAGGCAAAAACCGATTACTGGACCGGTACTGTATATACCACTAACCGCAGGGTATGGGAACATGATGAAGATTTTAAGACGTATCTGCAAAAAATAAGAGCTTATGCGGTTGACATGGAAACAGCTACCATTTTTACGGTAGGCTTTTATAATAAGATACCTACAGGTGCTTTATTGCTGGTGAGCGATCAGCCCATGATACCGGATGGCGTTAAAACCGCAGAAAGTGATAAAAAGGTAACAGCCAAATATGTGGAAACGCATCTTAAAATTGGTATCGATTCTTTAAAGCAACTGATCAATAACGGTCAAACGGTACGACATTTGAGATTTTAAAAGTATTGTTCCTTTAAACCCCAAATAATATGCAAATGAAAAAAATGATCGGATGTATAGCTGTTTTAATGGGACTTATTATTGCAGGCGTTTCCTGCTCTCCTAAGGCGTCTCATAGTGTATCCGGCCGGTATAAAGCACGCTTTGAAGTGGCTGCTCTCTGCT
>DASVMC010000194.1:0-2630 GCA_036384555.1 Niabella sp.
CAGATGCAGGGATGCATTATCCACAATTTCGGCCAGCGGCGAAGAAACATCTACATAGCTCCCGATCTGTGCGGTTACATTGCTAATGGTTCCACTGATCGGCGCCGTTACGGTTAAACCCGCTTTCAGGCTGCTGTTGGAAACACGGGTGGGGGAAATGCCCATCAACTGTATCTGCTTTTGCAGGGAAGCTTTTCTGGTCAGGAGGGTTTTTAACTCGGTTGCTGCGTTTTGCAGGTTTTTCTTTGCGCCGGCGTTGTTATCAAAAAGCTCCTGCTGCCGGGCGTACTCCTGTTCCGCAAAAACGATCCTGCTGCCGGTGGTCAGGTATTCCTCCTGCAATTGTATAAACTGAGGATTGGCAATAGTAGCGATCACCTGGCCTTTGCGCACATAATCGCCTACCTGTACATGAATGGTTTTAACTGCTCCTCCATATAAGGACGTCGCATTGGCTTTCCGGTCGTTGGGTACCCGCAGGTTCCCGTTGGCCTTAATGGTGGCCGTCAGCTCCTTCATTTCAACAGCACCATAAGTAATACCCACGGCTTCAATTTGCTCCTGTGTAAGTGAAGCAATAGTTGGTGCTGCCTCTGCGGCAGGCGCTGCTTTCGGTGCCGCATCAGGTGTATTTTTTGTCTTAACGGTATGATCGTCGTCTTTGCTGCCGGGTCCGCTGCAGGCATTTAAGAAAAGAACAACGGAAGTAGCCCAAAATAATTTTATGAACAGATTCATCAGTGCATTTTTTATTGTTTGTAATGGTCCGGCAGCAGGTGCAAAAGCCAATATACCGTCCCGGATGCCGGATTTGCTTTGTTTCATTCAGGGAATTATTATTGATTGATTAAGGCGTTAATGTTAATGACAGATTGATTGACCTGCTCTATGGATTGCAGGTACTTCAATTCTATATCGGTAGCCGTTTGCAACGCGTACAGGTATTCTACGTAAGAAATATCCCCCGTGCGGTACCCCACCTGCGCTGCATTTACAATTTCTTTAGCATTAGGCAAAGCTTGCTGAAGGTAATACGTGTATTGTTTTACATCTTGCCGGTATTGATGAATAGCGTTCTGCAATTCTGTGGAAAGCGCTTGTTGTTTGCGTGCTGCTTCTGTGGCGGCTGCCTGCTTCTGGTATTCTAAAGATTTGATACGTGCTTTTGTGGCACCATACGTCAGGGGAATGGCAATACCAATACTTACAGAGTTAAAACGGTTGCCTGCATTAAAAAACTGCTCCTGTCCGTTCACGGTTTGAAAACCGGTCAGGGACTGGTTGGTATAAGCTAAAGTAAAATCGGGCAAGCCCTGGGCCTTTTCTGTTTTTTTGCTTTGCTCAGCTATTGCCATGTCCTCATATAAGGCCTGTACACCAGGGTGCCGGGCAATAACGGCCGTATCGATCAGCTCATTTGCCTGTAACGGCTGATATTGACCGGTGTCCGGAAGCACCAGACTATCGGAAATATTCAGCAGGGCCTGCAGATTTTGATACGCGTTGACCCGGTAAATTTCATTCTGCTGTAACAGCAAACCAATCTCACCCTTCCGGGTTTCCGCAGTACTGATCTCTATTTTTTTTATATCACCGGCATTGAACCGGATCCTGGCTACACGGATAAATTCGGCATACAGACTATCCAGGTAGCGGAGCCTCGACCCGTTGAATGAAAAGTATTCCAATTGATAGTAATAACTTCTCACTTCTTTTTTTAACCCGTTTTCTGTAATGGCCTTATCCCATTCTTTTCTTTTGATTTCGGCATTTATTTTCTCCTTCCGGGCACCGAACAAAGTGGGGAAGGGGATGTTTTGCGAAATTTGAAATGCCTGGTCAAACCTAAGGCTGTTGTATTGCCCCAGCTGTGCGTTGAAGCCCAGTTTGGGCAGTTCACCCGAAGTGGGCTTTAATGCCTGTACCGACTGTATATTTAGCGCGGCCGCCTTTATGGAATGATTGTTTTGTAAGGCGATGGCTACCGCTTCGTCTGCGGTAATGGTTCTTATGTGCTGTGCATTTAGCTGCAAGCTGCATAAGAGGAAAAACAGCAGGAAAAGTTGTGCCGGAAATTTCATGCGGAATTTTCTTTTAACTGGGATTTTGGAATTGAAAATGATGTAGAGCAACGGTAAAACAAACAGCGTCAGAAAAGTGGCAGTTACCAGTCCTCCTATTACCACCGTTGCCAGGGGCTTTTGCACTTCCGCGCCGGCACTGGTGCTGATCGCCATTGGCATAAACCCTAAAGAAGCAACTGTTGCCGTCATCAATACCGGGCGCAGGCGGATCTTTGTACCCTCTATCACCCGTTTGATCACGTGGGTCTGCCCTTCTTTTTCCAATTGGTTAAAGGTGCCGATCAGCACGATCCCGTTCAGCACGGCTACGCCAAACAAAGCAATAAAACCGATACCCGCACTGATGCTGAAAGGCATTCCCCGCAGCAGCAGGGCCCACACACCTCCGATAGCGCTCATCGGGATGGCCGTGAAGATCAGCCCCGCCTGCCTGAAGGAATGGAAGGTAAAATAGAGCAGTACAAAGATGAGAAGTAATGAAACCGGAACAGCGATCATTAAACGGTTGCTTGCTTCTTTCAGGTTTTCAAACTGTCCGCCATAGGT
>DASVMC010000195.1:0-2406 GCA_036384555.1 Niabella sp.
CTGCCGAATTACCGGCTGGAGGATCATTTTCAGACGCGGATAACGATGGGGTAGCTTCCTTTAAAGCAGCCCAGGCATTTAAGTTCACAGATGATGAGGCTATATACGGTTTTGGCCAGCAGCAAAACGGGAAGCTGAACCAACGGTATGAAAAATTGCTGCTGCGCCAACGGAATATGAGCATTGCTGTACCGTTTTTTCAATCCAGTAAGGGTTATGGCATTTATTGGGATAACTATTCACTGACGAATTATGATCCTGTAGCGGACGGAGGAAAATTGACCTCCGAAATAGGGGATTGCATCGACTATTATTTTGTGGTGGGTAAAAATGCAGATGAGGTCGTTAGAGGATATCGCAGGTTAACAGGAGAGGTGCCGATGCTGCCCTTATGGAGCTTTGGGTATATTCAAAGTAAGGAGCGTTACCGCAGCCAGCAGGAGCTGGTGGATGTAGTTCGAAAGTACCGGCAGTTACAGGTACCACTGGATGCCGTTATACAGGACTGGCAATATTGGGGAGAGGATAACTTACGCTGGAATGCAGTGGATTTTACGAATCCGCGGTTCCCGGATCCTGCTGCCGCTATTGATTCCATCCACCAGATGCATGCAAAAGTGCTGATATCCGTTTGGCCGTCTTTTGGAAGTAAAACAGCTATTTATAAAGCGATGGATCGCAAACAGCTGCTGCTGAACTTTTATACGTTCCCGGTTACCGATAGCGTTAAAGTATATGATGCGTTTAATCCTGAGGCCAGAAACCTGTATTGGAGCTATATGAAGAAGAACCTTTATTCCAAGGGGATTGATGGCTGGTGGCTGGATGCAACGGAGCCGGTACAAAAGGAGGTGACCAAAACGATCAGTAAAGCCGGCGAGCATGAAATGGCATATAAGGACCAGCTGGCAAGCGTGGCCCAGGTAAAAACCTTTTCAGGAAGTTTTAAAAGCGTGGGTAATCTGTTTCCTTACGAAACAGTTAAAGCTGTCTATGACGGCCAGCGGAAAACTGCTGCTGATAAGCGCGTGCTGATCTTAACAAGATCTGCATTTGCAGGCCAGCAGGCTACAGGAAGTGTATTGTGGTCCGGCGATGTAACTTCCAGCTGGGATGTATTAAAAACGCAGGTACCGGCAGCATTAAATCTGTCCTTATCCGGTATGCCCTACTGGAATTCAGATATTGGTGGGTTCTTCTCGGGAAGAAAATATCCGGCAGGGCTGAAAGACCCCCGGTATAAAGAGTTATACCTGCGCTGGTTACAATTTGCGGTATTTACAGCCATGATGCGGTCGCATGGAACAAATGCCCCGCGGGAAATTTATCAACTGGGCAGTAAGGGCAATCCGGCTTTTGATATTGCCGAAAAATACATACGGCTGCGTTATGAGCTGCAATCGTATATTTATACGGCTTCCTGGAATGTTACCCATGAAGGTGCCAGCCTGATGCGACCATTACTGATGGATTATGCTGCAGACAGCAATGTACGAAATGTAGGAGGGGCCTATTTATTCGGACAATCCATTTTGGTAAATCCGGTTACCGATTCAATAACGGCGAAAAACGAAAACCTGTTTGATGACCAAAGCAGGGTTCGGGTGAGTACTTATTTACCCAAAGGAGCCTGGTATGATTTCTGGACCGATAAGAAACATAGCGGAGGAACCCTGCTGTGGCAGGAGCTCAGCATTGCTCAAATGCCCCTGTTCGTAAAAGCCGGCTCCATAATTCCGTTTGCCGGTGTTGCACAGTATTCTTCTATAAAAAATTTCAGGGATCTTGTGATAAAAGTGTACCCGGGAAAAGATGCGGTGTTTACCCTGTATGAGGATGAAGGCGATAACTACAACTACGAAAAGGGAAGCTATTCGCTTATTGGGTTTCGATGGGATGAGCGTACAAAAACATTAACCGTTCTTCCCCGGCAAGGAAAATTCCCGGGTATGATACCAGAACGGAATTTTAGAATCAGGTTTGCAGGAACCGGTATTGTGAAAAATATTATTTATAAGGGCGGGAAAATAACCGTTCGTTTTTAGCGGTCGGGAAAAGGAAAGAATAATCCCTGTATTAAAATAGTATATCCTATTATGCGTTTAACTGTTTTTTTAGTAGCACTGCTGCTTTGCTGTAGACTATCTGGCTCCGCTCAGCGGGAAATGGAACGTCTTAATGATGGTTGGTGGTTCCATAAAGGAACCATTCCGCTTCCTGCTTATTGGGAAGGCGCTGATACGGCGTGGCAACAAGTCAGCCTGCCGCATAGCTGGAATGCGAAAGATGGGTATGAAACAAAGGACTATTACAGAGGTGTGGGATGGTACAGGCGGAAGATGGCATTGTCCGGCTCAATGCAGCATAAAAAAGTTTACCTGAGATTTGGGGCAGCCTTATTAAGTG
>DASVMC010000196.1:0-4093 GCA_036384555.1 Niabella sp.
TAACTGGGTCAGGCAAGGGGGCGTTTTAATCTATTACGGAAGGGATGACGATCCCTTTCAGACAGTTTCCGAATGGTGGAATAGCAGCGGGAAGCACTACAAGGCGCCTTCAGAAGATCTGTTCAACCTGTTAGGCATACAGGGGAAAGAGCAACCTTTTACCAGGGTAGGTGCGGGATGGGTAAAGATCAACAGGATGGATCCCAAAGAACTGGTTTTAGAACCGCATCATGACCAATCCTATTTGGAGGAAATCACAAAGGCATATACAACGTATGCGAAAGCAGGCGCACTGGTTTTGAAGAATCATTTTTTATTAAAGAGAGGACCTTATATTATAGGCGCGACCCTGGAGGAACATCCGGACGCCCGTCCTTTGATCATCAACGGGCCGGTGATTGACCTGTTTGATCCGCAATTACCTGTATTAATGAAGAAAGAGGTACTTCCGGGAAAGCAAGCCTTTTTATACGATCTTACAACGGTTAAAAAAGGACAACCTGAAATCCTGGCGGCAGCAGGCCGGGCTTATGATATCCGTTTCCAAAACGGGAAATACCAGTTGCTGCTGAAAAGCCCGTCAGGCACCATGAATGTTATGCGTATTTACCTTCCGAAGAAGCCGTATAAAATTCAGTTGAGCCTGAATGGAAAAGCTATTGAGGTAAAAGAATCTGAATGGGATAGTGCTTCAGGCACACTGTTACTGAAGTTTGAGAACAATAGCGAAGGCGTACAGGTGTCAATTGAACTATAGATGTCTTTTGCATTCATCGTACAGAAACCTGCAGGTGTTTATATACGACAATAGGTAATAAAAGATGCCGGCTGTTATAAATGTCTGATTTTATTTTAAAAAAAATTGTTGATTTGTTTTAACTATTTATATCTTTGCAAAGATGATTGTTGTAGCCGATATATGAAGACCTGATAGCTTGCCAAGAATAATAAACCGATTAAGCTTTTATAATAAGACCGGATCACCAACTTAAATGCACTGAATGAAACGACTTCCGTAACAGAAGAAAGAATATTTTAATTGTTGTAATGCTTAAACGATTAATATGCGCTGCTGGCTGCAATTATTCGTAATGGAAAGAAAATGATTGCTTAAAATTTAAAAACGTATGAAAGAACAAAATGCTAAAGGGCTTTACAGTGTAAAGTTTAGAATGCTACTGCTGTGCGTGTTTTTTTCGCTAAATCTTTGGGGACAGGAAACCATGCAGGTGAGCGGTACCATAAGAGATGAAAACCGGCAACCTCTGTCAGGAGTAACAGTAAGCAGTAATAAAACCACTGCCGTAACGATTGCTGATGAGCAGGGCGAATATTCCATTGCAATTCCTGTTGGGGATACCCTTTTGTTTTCACATGTAGGGTATGAACCACAGAAAATGAAACCGGCAATTAATGAACCATTAGATGTGGTAATGATTGGCGAGCAGGGTGGTATGAATGAAATTGTTGTTGTGGGTTACGGTAAGCAAAAAAAGGTGACTATGACAGGTTCCGTATCAACCATTACTACAAAGGATTTACTGCAGAGCCCTGTATCTAACCTCACCAATGCGCTGGCCGGGCGGCTACCGGGACTGATAACCACGCAACGGAGCGGAGAACCGGGTGTTGATGCATCTGCGCTTTACATCAGAGGAATGGCTACCCTGGGCAATGCCCGCCCAATAGTTGTGGTAGATGGGGTAGAGCGCAGTATGGACTATATTGATCCCAATGATATTGAGTCGTTCAGTATTCTAAAAGATGCCGCGTCTACCGCAGTTTTTGGGATGCGTGGGGCTAACGGGGTGGTAATGGTAACTACCAAGCGCGGTAAAAGAGCTGCACCTCAAATGAACTTCCGGACTTCCTATGGCAAACAGCAACCTACAAAAATTCCTGAGTTTTTAGGTTCTTATGATTATGCCCGGCTCAAAAATGAAGCATTAATGAATGATGGAAATGAACCGGCATTTACAGATGAGCAACTGGAAGCCTATAAAAACGGCCAGGGGTATAATACTGACTATTACAAGTTTTTAATACAGCCATCTCCGGTGGGGACTGCCAATTTAAATATCACCGGTGGAAATAATATTGTGCGGTATTTTTTATCAGCGGGGTTAAATATTCAGGCAGGAAATTACAAGCATACCAAGGAGAACGACCAGGGATATAACTCCAATAATATAATGAAACGGTTTAATCTGCGGGCAAATGTGGATGTGGATGTTACAAAGGACCTGCTCGTAACCTTAAACCTGGCGGGCATTCAGACAAACAGATCAGATCCCAATTCCTCCGCAAGCACGATCATGAATATCATGAACCGGATGCCACCCATTGATCCTATTTTAAATCCTGATAGCTCTTTATTTGGGAATGGTACCTATACTTCTAACCTTTTAGGAGAAGTGGCCAGAAAAGGTTACCGGGTATATATGAATAATACGATACAGGGAACTTTATCGGCTACGCAAAAGCTGGATGTGATCACGAAAAACCTGAGTGCCAAGTTATCTTATTCCTACGACAACACGGCTACCCCTAATGTAACCTATGGCAGAAGTTATGCTGTTTTTTATCCGGTATACCTGGACGATGGCAGTATCGACCGGTATGTGCAGGTAGGAACCGATACAAGAATTGATCCGAACGGGAGTTATTCCGGTGGAAACCTGGATCGCATCAGCTTTGTAGAAGGGGCGGTAAACTGGTTCCGCCAGTATGGTAAGCATAATATTACTGCTATGGGTAACTGGAACCGGCGATTGAGGAGATGGGGGGCTTTGATACCTTTTGCTTTTCAAACCTATTTGTTTCGGACAACCTATAATTATGATTCCAGATATTTGTTTGAACTGAATGGCTCCTATTTGGGCTCCGAGAATTTTCCGAAGGAAGGCCGTTATGGATTTTTTCCATCGATTTCCGGAGGTTGGGTGGTCTCCGAAGAACAGTTCATTAAAAATAATGCAGGCCTGTCTTTTATAAACATGCTGAAATTAAGAGCATCTTACGGAGAAGTGGGTAATGATCGGGTGGGAGATGATAATAATCCTCCAAGTTTAGAACGTTTTTCCTGGTTTACATCCTGGTCTGATGCCGGAGATGATGGCCGTTATTGGTTTGGTTCCGGAAACAATCCGGCGGCAGTGCGCGGATGGTCACAGGGGGCTTTTGGTAATCCTGGTGTAACCTGGGAGCGGGGGCGTAAAGTCAATATTGCCCTTGAAGGTTCCTTCTGGAAAGATGCATTCAGTTTTACCATTGAGGCATTCAAGGAACGCAGGACAAACATCCTCATACAAAGAGGAACGCTTACGGATGTGTTTGGACAGGATATTAAACGGCAGAATCTGGGTATTGTAGATAATAAAGGGATTGATATTGATCTTGGCCATAAAATGACTATTGGTGAATTCTTTTATTTTGTAAAGGGGAATTTTACGTTTGCAAGGAACAAAATCGTATTTCAGGATGAAGTGGCCAGAACCAATTTCTGGATGTACCGTACAGGGTTGCCTATAGGAACACAGTTCGGACTTGTGAGTAATGGTTTTTTCCAAAGTCAGGCTGAAGTGGATGCTGCTGCACAACAATTTGGAACAGTAAAGCCGGGAGATATCAGGTATCTTGATTTAGATGGCGACGGCAAAGTGCTGGCAGGATATGATGAAAGACCCATAGGATATTCCCGCACTCCGGAAATCATGTATGGGTTTTCCGGGGGAGGAGGATATAAAGGCATTGACTTTAGTATCCTTTTTCAGGGGGCAGCACATGCCAGCGTAATGCTGAACAATGAGGCTGTATATGAATTTTTTCAGGAAGGAAAAGTAAAGCCCTTTCATTTAAACCGTTGGACACCCGAAACCGCTGCAACAGCTACCTATCCGCTGTTGCATAATACAACTAATCCTAATAATCACAGGGCGTCCTCCTTCTGGATAAGGAGCGCCGATTATTTGAGGATCAAAAATGTAGAATTAGGCTACACATTACCTTCCAGATGGACGCGGCTGCTAAAGCTGAAGTCTACCCGGTTCTTTGTAAATGGTATGAACGTATTTACTTTCAAAAACGCGCTGGA
>DASVMC010000197.1:0-1774 GCA_036384555.1 Niabella sp.
TGGACCGATTTCCTGCCGGATGGCGATTTTTCAGAAGCGATACTGAATTCTTCTTTTGACTGGAATGGTATCCGTAGCCCGTATATGGTTGCAACAGAAAATGATTGTTACAACGGAGTTTCCATGCTGTTTAATTATTTACTGACAAATACGGCCCAGATTTTTGCAGATGTAAGGACCTATTGGAGTCCGGAAGCAACAGAGCGCGTATCAGGATGGAAGCCGGATGGCCGTGCAGAAAATGGCTTTATTCATTTAATTAATTCCGGTTCTGCCACGCTGGATGGAACCGGCCGGCAATCCAGGAACGGTGAGCCTGCGCTGAAGCCTTTCTGGGAAATAAAAAACCAGGAAGCGGCTGCCTGTCTGGAAGCAACAACCTGGAGCCCGTCCAACAGAGATTATATGCGCGGCGGCGGCTATTCCTCTACCTTCCTGACCAAGGGGGGGATGCCTGTAACCATGTGCCGGCTGAACCTGATAAAAGGCCAGGGACCTGTATTGCAGATAGCGGAGGGCTATACGATTGATCTGCCGGAAAAAGTACACGCTTTATTAAATGAACGTACAGATCGTATCTGGCCGACCACCTGGTTTGTTCCGAATCTTACCGGTGAAGGGCCATTCAAGGACGTTTATTCAGTAATGGCAAACTGGGGGGCCAACCATGGCGCGATCAGCTATGGGCACATTGGTGATCAGCTGATTACTTTGGCTTCCATACTTCGTATACCGGTAGCAATGCATAATGTAGATGAAGACAAAATCTTCCGTCCTTCTGCCTGGGGCGCTTATGGTATGCATCCGGAAGGATCAGACTACCGGGCCTGTGCCGTTTATGGACCCTTATACAAATAATCAACAGCGCCTGGTTGGAAATTAACGGCTGAAGAATAAAGACTGAATGCAGACTTATGCAGCTACCGGATGCGCAGCGCTGAAAACTGGCGACCGATAATTGAAAACTGATGACTGAAAACTGATAACTGAAAACTGATGACTGATAGCTGGTAGTTTATAGTCTGATTTTTACATTTTTATACCGGTAATTGGCAGGAAGCTGAAGTGTTCTGAAAAATGTGTATTTTACCGGCTAATAATTTTTTTAAAACGGTTTTAAAGATGTCAAATGAAATCAATGCTTTTCTAGGGGTATTGACAGGCTGTTCAAAACTGCTTTTCAAAAATAATTTTATCCACTTTAGATAATTGACATGAACAAAAAGAGATCACTTTTTATCAGAGACGGTATCAACTATGCTGCACCTTTTGCTGCGATCAGTGCCTTATTTTTTCTTTGGGGAGTAGCTCATGGAATGCTGGACACTTTAGACAAGAATTTCCAGGAAATGCTGCATTTAAAAAAATGGCAATCCAGCTTTATCCAGTTCTCATTATATGGTGCTTACTTTGGGATGGCGATTCCTGCGGGATTGTTCATGAAAAAATACGGATATAAACGGGGTGTTATATTTGGATTGCTTCTGTTTGCTACAGGAGCCCTGCTTGCGGCAGCTACGGCTCCCGCACAGTCTTTCCTGTTATTTCTGTTGTGCCTGCTGATCATTGGTGCGGGGCTCACCACGTTGGAAACGGCGGCTAATCCCTATTCTACAAAATTAGGACCGCCCGAAACTGCTGAACGCAGGATCAACCTTTCCCAGTCCTTCAACGGGCTTGCCTGGGTGGTAGGGCCATTGATCGCCCTGTATATTTATGGCAACCAGAGTCATGTGGAAGGAGAAAAAATGATGTCCATTATTTTGCCTTTTGC
>DASVMC010000198.1:0-8797 GCA_036384555.1 Niabella sp.
ATAACTTTATTATTACCGAAGCCAGAAAATAATTTCAGAAACCTTATTCAGCAGCTACATAGGTCAATAACTGCATAGCTATAACGGGAAAATATCCCTGGTTGGTTGTATACTGCCAACCGGAGCGCTCTGTTTTAAAAAATTCTCCCACTTCTCGATTATTAATGTATAGTCGATAATGACTGGAGTTCATTCTTCTGCTTCTTCTCAGCTCACCGAAGATTGTTTTTCCTTCAAACTCAAATTGTACCGGTATGCGCATACTTTTAATATGATTTCCTCAAGTCTCAGTTCTCCACGGAATGAATTAAAACCGCTGATGGTCTATTCTATGTTATATGTGTGCATGCCTTCCCGGGATTTTTTGAATGCGTTTCTTCATCAGGGAAATGGCCTGCGCTTCCGTTTCGAATGTATTATTGATATTGACCAGGTTCCTGGCCAGTTTGTCGTACTGCTTCGTCATTAGGTAATAAAAAACGTGGAGATAGTGAATTCCGTCAAAGATAATGGCTTTTTGACGGGCAAACTCATCCTGTTTTTTTAAGAACTCCTGTGGCATTTCTGTGTAATGCATTCCCGGCCTTAAGTGATGTATGATATGATATCCATCATTCCAGCAGGTATGATTGTAAGGTGTATTGATACAATTGATGGCATTGGTATAGATATTGCCAGGATTGTCATTGTCGATAAAAGAATGTTGCGCCCAGTTTCCCAGCATCATGACCAATCTTGCAAAGAGTAAAGGAAATACAAACACGATCAGAGTTGCTTTCAGATTTAAAAAGCAAAGTACAATACAAAAAGCGATATAGCTGCATTCTCCTACTGTCAGACGGGTATATAATTTTTTCCGCTTGCGGGTATATAGATACTGAAAGGTTTCTATTACACCTTTAAAAATAAAGTGCAAGAAATAAAGTAAAAAGCCCCTTAAGCTATCCCGTTGATAGGGCATAGTGCTACTGGAGTCTTCCTCGTCATTGTTTTCGACATGATGCATGCCCATGTGATGGCTAAAGTAGCTTTCTGGTGTATGCCCGAATAACGGGCAAATGATCCAGCTGATGTAGCCATGAATTTTTTGCTGATATCCGGACTTGAACATTTTCCTGTGACACAGGCAATGAAACATCAGTCCGAAGCGGCCTTTAAAATAGAATTGAGAAAAGTAAAAATAAACAAGGGCTGTCAGCCACCAGATCCATCCGCTTAATAGGGGTGTAAACAGTAGCACAGCTACAGGGAGTATAAATAGGTGGATCCGGGTCAGCAGGTATAGAAAGGGCAGGTCTCTTTTATCGTTCATAAAGCCCAGCCAGAATCGATCATAAGAATTAAACCGGCTCTTGTCCGTATAAGTAGGATCTGTTAAATCGGATAATATTTTCATCAGAATATTTTTTGTTATTCAACGATTGGCAAACCGTTTTAATGACCTGATGTAAATTCTGAGCACTTACCTGACTTATAGAATGCTGCTATACTGTTTTATGTAAACACTAATGTAGCATTAACACCAAAGCTTTAATCATTACGGTTGTCATTAGTCAAATTTTTTTTATATAAAAATAAGGGGCATCATCTGCCCCCTAGAATAGTTATCTACCACCTTCTTTTATCAGACCGGTCTTCTCTTTGATTAGCAGCAGAAACGTTGATCCTACGGCCTTCAACATCCTTTCCGTCCAGTTCTCTTATTGCCAAAGCGGCATCCCCTAAAGAACCCATTTCCACGAAACCGAAGCCCCGGCTCTTGCCAGTGGTCCTGTCCATGATTACTTTTGCCGAAGATACCCGACCAAAAGGTCTGAAAAGCTCGCGTAAGTCATCGTCTGAGGCATGAAACCCCAGATTAGAAACATACATGTTCATTGTAATAAATTTTTTTTGTTAAAAATGAGGCAAAATGAAAGCAGCAAAAAAGAGGAGAGGAGAAATAAAAACTATTGTGTAATAGATATTGTAACTGATCTTATCCTAGATGGTGGCGTATTTGTGCCTATATGATGTAAAGGTAATACATTGCAGGTGTAACAACTAATTTATTTATCAGCTAACGATATAGGGCTCGTACACCCGTAATGCGCTTTGAAAACAGATTACACGAAATTCCCTTTTATTGTGTTATTAGGCCAGCTATTGAATGTAATAAACCGCACCTGCCTGTCAATCGCTGACCCTAAGCCCCTTCACAAAATAAGCGGGAGCCGGAAAAGGTATATGTGTACCTTTAAAGGATGGTTCATCAAAATCTTCTGATTGTCCTGGTTCTGTTCTTTTTTATGGTGCTGTTATATCTTTTAAGTGAGCGGGTGAAGATGTCCTATCCTATTTTTCTGGTAATTGGCGGCCTTAGTATTTCTTTTGTGCCGGGCATTCCTAATGTCAATATTGATCCCGATATTGTCTTCCTGATATTTCTACCACCGTTGCTTTTTGAAGCAGCCTGGAATACTTCCTGGAGGAATTTTCTGACCTGGAAGCGTTCCATTTTCTCGATGGGGTTTGGTCTGGTATTTTCCACATCTCTGGCCGTTGCTTATTTATCCATAATGATCATCCCTGATTTTACGCTCGCGCTGGGCTTTCTGTTAGGTGGCATTATCTCGCCTCCGGACGCCGTAGCAGCTACTTCTATATTAAAGGGAATGAAAATGCCGAGGAGTGGCCTTACTATTCTGGAAGGAGAAAGCCTTGTAAATGATGCAGCTTCTCTAACTGTTTTCAGGTTCGCAACAATTGCCATACTGACCAATCAGTTTGTTTTTAGAAAAGCGGCAATCGATTTTGCAGTGCTTGCATTTATGGGTGTTGCTGTAGGGCTTGTTGTGGCATATTTACTGTTCTGGATACTTCGTTCATGGGCAAAATCATCTCGCATGACTACCCCCATAACTATTATTGCCCCATACCTGATGTACGTTATTGCAGAAGAATTTCACTGGTCCGGTGTCCTTGCTGTAGTTAGCGGTGGACTATATTTGTCTTCCCACGCAAAGGATTTTCTTAATTATCATACGCGACTTCAAAATAAGGAGGTATGGAATATATTGGTTTTTTTACTAAATGGCTTTGTCTTTATCCTCATTGGTTTGGAACTGCCTATGATCGTGGAAGGGCTTGGAAGTTATTCCCTGAAGGAAGCTATTGGATACGGCCTTCTTATTAGTGGCATTGTCATATTGATCAGGATTATCCTGGTTTATCTCACCTTTTTCTTACCTCGTCTCCTGAGCAGCAGCATAAGAAGAAAAGAACCAGTACAGGGGAGAAAGCTTCTGTTTATTATTGGCTGGGCCGGTATGCGCGGGGTGGTTTCACTGGCTGCCGCCCTTACTATTCCGCTTACAATGGATAATGGGAGCAGTTTTCCACATCGTAATCTGATCTTGTTTATTACTTTTGTGGTAATCCTGATAACGCTGGTTTTTCAAGGCCTCACTCTGCCCGTTTTCTTACGGCTGCTTAAGGTGGAAGAGGTAAAGGAAAACCTTCTCCCAAATGAACAGATGGATGCCATTCGGCTACGTCTTGCCAGGCAGTCGGCTACATATCTGGAATCCAATTA
The DNA here is from genome assembly GCA_036384555.1 of Niabella sp. Taxonomy (GTDB): domain Bacteria; phylum Bacteroidota; class Bacteroidia; order Chitinophagales; family Chitinophagaceae; genus Niabella. The sequence continues at coordinate 3,575 of DASVMC010000198.1, forward strand.
TTCGTCAGAAATGGCGGAATATAGCTCTATACAACGCATCATGGAACAAATTCGCAGAACTATTAATGCAACTGCGGCGGGTAAAGAACAGGAGGAAAAGGAGCTTCTGGATTCAGCCCAGGATCTCAATAAAAAAATTCTGCTTGAGCTATTGCAACTCCGGAGGTTGGGACTGCACAGCATACATGAGGAAAATCTATATGATGAAGAGGTGATAAGAGATCTGGAGAACAACCTCGATCTGGAGGAATCCAGGCTTAATAAGCGCTGAAAGTTATTCTTAAAACCTGGGCAGGAATGAGTTCACAGATGTCATAATTACTCACACCGGCTTTTAACAAATGCAGCCTTCGCTGCGCTCTCCAATAGAACAACTATCAGCACCTCATTGCTTTAGATAGTTTCCCGTGTTTCGGATTGGAACAGTCGGGTTTTTAAGCACTCTGTTTTTTTGCCATAGATTACCCTCTGTATTAGCTTGCATATTGTAAGTCGGGCATGAGATTTAAATTATCAGGATGGGATTAGTAGGTACATTTGCAGCAGAAGGCATTAACGCCAACTCCTCCCTTTTGAAATTATATATTAAAAATATGGTTTGTATACGTTGCAAAATGGTGGTGAAAGATGAACTTGTTAATTTGGGGTTGCATTACTCATTAATAGAGTTGGGAGAGATAGAGGTTATCGAAAATATCACCAATGAACAACGTGAGTTTTTGAAAATAGCGCTATTGAAATCGGGGCTTGAACTTATGGATGATAAAAAAAGCGTACTGATTCAAAAAATAAAAAATGCCATTATTGAACTGGTTCATTATTCAGAAGAACCCTTGGCTGTGAATCTCTCCGGCTACTTAAGCGATAAGCTGCATTACAATTATACCTACCTGGCTAATCTTTTCTCCGAGGTGCAGGGGATAACAATCGAAAAATTCTTTATTGCGCATAAAATTGAACGCGTAAAAGAATTACTGGTATATAACGAGCTAAAGCTTACTGAAATTGCTTATCTTATGCATTATAGCAGCGTGGCCCATCTGTCTAATCAATTCAAAAAGGTGACAGGCCTTACCCCCTCCCATTTTAAGCAGCTCAAAGACAAACGGAGGTCGATGCTGGATAACTTATAGCGGACGATTTCCCCGAAATTGGTTATGTATGAATTATATAAGCTTTTCGTAAATAGTTGTAAGAGATAGGATATTTAATAAAGCGATATTTGTGTGTATCTAATTTGTTTTGTTGCTATTTAATCATCATTATTATGTCATTACTAATTGGTTTTATGGGAATTCGCTCTTTTTTGTTTCGAAAGAATAATATCCCAATCCTAAAGGAAGCGAGAAGAAATGAAAATGCAGGTCTGTTTGAAGCGGCGATAAGAGATTACGAATCAGCGCTTCTTGAATTAACGATGATCAGATTTCATCACACCTTAAAGAACATGATTTCCGATAAAATCAAACTCCTGCACACAGTCCTTGACTATCATAAAAATATGCAGTTCATTCGGTAATGCGGTAATGTCAGAACCAATAAAAAGGAATCTATATAAACTATAAAAAATGAAATCAGCAATAGGGGATAATGCCTCAATCGCATTCGGGGAACAAACGCTTCCCAAACGGTCTATTTCTGTATTGGTACATGAAATCCGGAACCCATTGACGAATATCAATCTATCGCTGCATATTTTAAAATCCGGAATTTCTGATGACCGATTGATCCCTTTTCTGAATATTATTGACCGGAGTTCGGAAAGGATCGATGAGCTCCTAAAAAAATTACTTGATTTCCGGGAGACAGATGAACCAACTGAACAATATAACGCTGTTTATCAATTATTAGATGCAGCACTAGCTCTTACAGCCGACAGGATTCTATTAAAGCAGGTTAAAGTAAATAAAAATTATGACAAACAGCGCTGTGCAATTATACTTAACAGGTCTCAGATCTGCTTCGCCATTACCAATATTATCATCAACGCAATTGATGCTATGCCCACTGATAATGGCAAACTAAGTCTTTTGACAAAAACAATTGATGAGGGATATATAATACAAATAGAGGATAATGGCTGCGGTATTTCTAAAGATGATCTTAAGAATATTTTCAGCCCGTTTTTTACAAAAAGACCAGGAGGACTGGGGTTAGGACTGGCAGTTGCTTACGATATACTGATTTCTAATCACGTAAAGGTAAAAGTAGAATCAGAATTACTAAAAGGCACCCGGTTTATTCTATTATTTAAAAAACCTTTTTTCATCGTTCCGGAAATCGCTGATTGAATTATAGATGTATCCGATAAAAATCGGCGTTGATGATGAGCGGCCAAATTTATCTGTTCATTGATTTTTTAGCTTACAGCCAGGTAAGTGCAATCTACCTACTGTCCTGTTATAAAAGATCCGGCACAGGAACGTTTCTGATAGCAACAATAAATGATTTTATTAAGTCTCTCCGAAGCCATTACCTGTGAATGATGTAACTTTTTAGAACAAGTGTGTAATAACCTGCCGTATAAATAACTGCACCTTTGATTTGTGAAAATTCTTTCACAAAATAAAATTTCTAAAATGAATACAATGAACGACAAAGCAAATAAAAGCTTTAAAATTACGGGGGATTGGTCTGTACAATCTAAAAATCTTAAAACTAAATTTCCACAACTGACAACGGATGATCTTAAGTACGAAACAGGAAAGGAAACAGAACTTGTTAAAAGAGTTTCCGCAAGACTTGATAAAAAGCCGGAAGAGGTAATGGGAATCATTGCAAAGGGGAACCTCTCTAAATTATAAACCATCCTGTGTTATCCATATACAATAAAACACCCATTATTGTAACACGTTGAGATACGTGAAAAAAAATGGCAGGTCTTAACCCCCCTGTCATTTTTATTAAATTTATTGGTATTAAACTCTCTGGCATTGGAAAATCCGGAAATAGAAAAAGCTAAGGTCTTCATTATTGTCGAAATATTGGAATATATTCCCAATTCGGTTGTCATCAAAACAATTATTCGAAAAACAACCGGAAACGTCAGCGCTGTTTCATTTGATTCCTGAGAGGCGCTGTCTGAAAAAACATCTCCCTTTGATACTTTTATTCAGATAATAGATGGAAGGGCTGAAGTACTGATCGATGGCAATTCAAGCTTGCTGCAAACCGGTCAATCCATAATCATTCCGGCCCATTCCCGGAATACTATAAAAGCGAATGAACGTTTTAAAATGATCTCAACAATCATCAAGAGTGGCTATGACCAATAGACGCTTATTCAGGCGGCCTTTAGCAGCAGATGACCTGGCGCTGCAGCGATGAAGATCAGGTGATATTGAGGTAGAAAGGTGGAGATCATTTTTATTCCATTGCTCTAAATATATGCATGTAAAGTAGCAACAAGCCGGGTTACGTGCTGGTTGGTATTAATGGATTCATTTATTGGGTGTTGAAAAGATTATGAAACACTAATGGTATTTTTTATGACTAACCAATTTTCAAATTCAAACAGCAATACAACAGTGATGTTTAATGATTTTGCGCATTCCGGTAAGAGTTTGAAAAAGTTTATTCGTTCCGGAAACATTTTTACCATTATGCTATTTGATACAAGCATCATTCATTACAATGCAGCTGCGTATGCAGATGAATTTGATGAATGGCTTTGTAAACATAAAGTAGAAAGCATAAAGCAAACAGAACAATGAAACTAATTGCTGCAATATACAGTGCACCTGATCGATTTTTATTTATGAATATTTTCTTTTATCAGGCGCTTATTATTTTTTTATCAATTAAATATTAAAATTATGGAAATTTTATCCTGGATCATTTTTGGATTAATCGCAGGCATTATAGCTAAAGCGTTGCATCCGGGCAAAGATCCCGGGGGCTGGATCATTACAATAGCTATAGGTATTGCCGGAGCTTTCCTGGGAGGCTGGATTGGAAGCATGATAGGTTGGAGGGAGCCCAATAATTTTAGCGTCCGAAGCTTTATTCTGGCAGTTGTGGGCTCGCTTATTTTATTAGGGGTTTATAGTATAGCCACGCGTAAAAAGAGCTCCGGATCATAGAATGGCAAATGTTTGGAAATAGGAGTTTCTGATACAGGTCCAGTAGCGTATAATATTATAATTCTTTACAGGAGTTGGTAAAAACGTATTCGATAATGCATACGAAATGCGTACTATAATATACTTGAGGAACCCAAAAGGACAGGAGGTATATAATTATGTGGATCAGTTGGTTCCTCTGGACTGTTGATACAGCAGGTGTCATGTTAGCCGGAGTAATGAAGAAAACAAAGTTTTGGGAGCAGCCTACTGCGTGTACTCTAAATGATCCGTAAAAGCTGATGTTGAACAAACTGCCGGATGGGCAAAAGCCACCTAACCTTATAAGTTGCTGCTGTAAGTGATATCCGGACTTAATAAACAGGCAGCTGTTGGTGAAAGCGCCAACGGAAACAGGAACACCAGTGAAACTCTTCAATTTTTCAGGAAGTTTTTTACCCTGACAGCCCTAAATTTGATATAAATACTTCCTCGTTAAATGAAAGAGAACTTAATACAAGCTTCCGTAGAGCCATTAATTAACTATTTTAATGCCTTGATCCCTTTAAATGCGGGGGAAGCTAACCTGGTTACATCGCTTTTCAAACCGCGGCTGTATCGCAAAAGGCAATATGTGCTCCAGGAAGGAAATATATGCAATGAGTTTAGCTTTGTTGTTAAGGGTTGCCTGCGGATGTATAAAATTGACGATAAAGGGAACACCCATATTATCCAGTTTGCGGCAGAAAATTGGTGGATGGTGGATATTGGCAGCTTTCACGGAAGAAAACCATCGGCATTAAATATCGACGCCCTGGAAGACACTATGCTTTTACAGATCAATTATGACAACCTGATCTTACTTTATACCCAGGTACCCAAGTTTGACCGGATCTTCCGGGTGCTCATAGAAAACAGCTATGTCACGCTGCAAAACCGCCTTTTGCAGAACATTAGCTCTACCGCTGAAGAACGTTATCTTTCCTTTATGCAGGTATACGCGCACCTGTCCAATCGCTTGCCACAAACGCAGATCGCTTCATTTTTAGGCATTACGCCAGAGTTTTTAAGCCGGTTGCGGAATAAGCTGGCGAAGAAAAAGTCTTAAACCAGATCAATACTGTTTCTTGATGCAGGTCATTGGAGCGATGGCCTGTTTGTG